>NZ_JAGYGS010000040.1:0-26635 GCF_018991185.1 Lactiplantibacillus sp. 7.2.4 | reverse complement strand
TAGTTTGATTTTATTGTTATTAGCTCTGTTTATGTTGATCACATTGTCCTTCATAATTAGTTTTTTATGCATGCTGAGCGTTTTTCGCTTAATGCTTGTTTGGGGCATGCTTATAAACTAGAAATTTAAGCCGCCTTTCACCATGTGATATATTGATATATATATACGCGTTGTGCTAGTTATTCTTTAGCCTTAAAGATGGTTAAATCATGACAATTTATAAGTTCAAGTGCTGCCAGCTGAGACCCGCCGGAAAAAGTACGACTTAGCGTAAACTTGCTGTTGTGGAGACGTCCTAGGCCGGCTTCCAGGCATTCTGGGCAATGGCCGGAACGTGGTGGACACAGATTTAAGCCGAAGCCCACGTCTTAAATACTGGTCTTTCACGTTGGCTGCAATATTGCCGAAACATGTTCGGGTCAGACAGGGACTTCCGGTTAGCTACGCCAGAACGCCAAGCGGAAGTTCGCCGCTTAACGCTCTAGCTAGGCTAATCCTCAGTCCCAACCCGTCTTAACCTCACACTCTGAAAATACTTGGCCTTGCCCAGAATACCTTCCAGCCTGGATAGTATTCGAATGGCGGACATGTGCGGACCCGACCTTTTGTATGATTAGTTGTTGGTTCCATTGTACACGGTCATCTTGATATTTAAGTGTCAGATAGTTTGCTAACAATCGCTAAACTTTCTTCCCCCTGTTTAATGCTTCGGACACACGGCTTCATTGAACTTGTCAGGACTTTTGCTAGTCGTCTGACATAACAAAGTCTTGAACTTTAAGCGGCGGCATTTTTATCGACTAATTTTGATAGTTGCCATTGAAATTCGTGGCATTGAGATGAGTAAATAATATTCAGGAAATCGTCTCAATAATTAAATGCTATAAGTCTTTATCGATACCAACTAAAAGTTTGCCTGAAGGACCAGTCATCTAATATTCAGTGGTCAATTGTACCCAGATAGGTGGCCGTTCATCTGCCATTCGAGCGGGTTCCCGACTGTAGGGGCCGGCTGACAATGCTCAAGGGCGAAATTCTTCTTGTCCGGGCGAATTTCCCGGGCTAGAAGAAGACTCGAATTTGAAATTGCGCAGTGGGTTTCTGCGTGAGTTCAAATCGATGTCCGCCCTGTTCCAGCGTTGTCAGCCAGCCCCGGAGGTCGGACTAAGACGCGCATCGGCTGACGAACAGGACACCAACTTATCATGATTTAACCATGAATCATGACAATTTAACTAGCACAATGCGTATATATATTGGGTTACATTATAATGTGACGAAGCTTAATAATCGAAAAGTAAAATAATGAGCCTTCAATTTACTAGTTTTCTGTAAATTGAAGGCTCATTATTTGTGCATACTAGTAAGCGGAAATTTCAGATGCGTCTGCAGCCCTGATGTTGTCAAAACAACTACCAAGCAGTTGCTTAATGTAAACTGTATTCTGATATCGCACAGGTACCATTAAAATCTCAGTTAGTGTGGTCAACAATTCGCAGCTATCTCCAACTACCAATCAACTTTCAGACGTCTGGCTGCGGTCGTGCCCAATAGCGTTAGTACGACTGTAATCACCGCCAGTGCCATGCCGGATGCCGCTTCACCTTGTTCAAACGATTGGTAAATGTAGGTGGAAACGGTTGTCATGCCGGATGGTAATAACAGTAGTGCGACGACGAGCTCACGACTCGTGGCAATGAAGGCCATGATCAAACTATTGGCCAGCGCTGGCCACAAAATTGGTAAGGCAATCTTACGGATGATCCGCGCAAAGTTAGGTTCAAAGACGCGTGCACTTTGGAGCAGGCTCCCATCAAACGTCTTTAATGCGGCGGTCAAATATTGCACCGTGGTTGACAGAAAGAGCGTGATATCAGCGATCACCAATATTGCGAGCGTCCCATATAGTTTCGTGAAAGCCAACCATTGTGAGAATAAAATCATCAGGCTGAGTGCCAAGACCACGTTTGGTATCGCCAGTGGCAGGGCGCCTAAAATCCGGTTGACCTGTCGTAACCAGTTGGGCAGACGGTTAGTGAGACTTCCAAGACTTAAATATAGCCCAATTAGGACGTTGAGACTGCTAATTAAGAGCGCGAGGCCCAGGGTCGTCAGCATCGCCTGAAAGGCCGGACTGTCAAAACGCAATAGTTCCAGATAATGCGCCAGGGTCAAATTACTTAGCTGCCAGCCAAGACTGCGCTGCTTGAACAACGACTGAGCCAGAATTGCGCTATAGGGCAGAATGATGGCGACACCGACCAAGAGCGCTGTATAGCAACTGGATAGGCCGATTAAGCCACGCCGAGCTGTGATGACAGGTTCTTGCCCGGTCAAAGTAACGCTGGGGCGTCGTGAGAGCCATTGCTGAACGATCCAGGCGGTCAGTGCTAGGCCGAGCAATATGGTTCCCGTCAAGACGCCATTCTGGAAGTCGAGTGGCCACTGGCTTAAATCCTTTTGAATCGTGGTCGTCAGGACTTCGAAATGAATGTTACGGCCAAACGTCGCCGGGGTGCCAAACTCAGCCAGAGTCTTGGTGAAGACTAGTAGCCAGACTGCTAGATATGGGACTGCCATCACGGGTAAGTTAATGCGGGTCAACTGACGCCATTTGGACACACCATGAACAGTAGCCGCCTCCATCCAACGCCGGTTATATTGACTGAACGCCGTCTGTAATCCCAGGTACGCGATGGGATAGAGATGCAGGCTCATAATCAAGACCATGCCAGCTGGAGAGAAGAGCCACTGGAAGTGCTGATGCCAAGTCGGACTCAATTGGGCTAACAGGCCGTGTGGTTGGAAAAAGTAGATCCAACCCATCGTGTTGATATATGGCGGTGTCATAAAGGGAACTAATAACAGGCCTTGTAACCAACGATATTGTGCGAGTGGTGTGCGGGTCATAATCAAGGCCAACGGGGTCGCAATCAACGTCGTTAGGACCATTGTACCGACACCTAAAAAGAGACTGTGCTGCAGACTCGTCTGGTTCTGGGACTGTATTAGTTGGTGCCATAAAGCCGCTGGTGCCTGTCCGAGTAGCGTTTGGCCTACCAAACCGATCAGCGGGCCAATAATTATGGCTGCTAAGATGAGCGAGCCACCAACTGAGAGACCAATCAGTCCTTGCCGTCGATTCATCAATTAAAGACCTGCTTGAAGCTGGCTAAGTTGTCGGTCAACGCCGTATTGGCACGTTGCCAGTTGACGCGATAGGTGTTGATCGGCTGGTTGTTCAATGGGTTCGTCAGCTTGGTCGTTGTCCCGGCAATCAGATGGTTTTGTTCGACTTGTTGTTGCACCTTAGCTGATAACAAGTAATCCACAAATTTCTTGGCGGCAGTCTGGTGGCGACTTGATTTTAAAATCATTGCTGGTCGCGGATTGACGAGCGTTCCGCTTTTAGGGTAGACGAAACCGATTCGTTCGCCTTTTTTGATGGCGGCGATGCTCATGTAATCAACGCCCCCGAAAACAGCGGCTTTTTGGCCAGTGACGACCGCATCGAGCACTTCCTTGTTCGCGCCACCCATTTCGGCCCCATTCTGTTTGAGAGCCTTCAGTAACCGATTACCATGTTGCATTTGGTAGGTGTTTATGAAATCCAGACTGGAACCAGACGTTTGGGGATCCGGAATGGTGACTTGATTGCGAAATTCAGGCTTGGTTAAATCGGACCAATTCGTCGGTGCTACTTTGACTTGTTGCTTATTGTAAGTGATACCGACTGCAGAAGCACTGTAACTAAAGAGTTGCTGGTGCTTGTCCTGAAAGGCTGGATTAAGCTGCTGGGCGCGTTTGGCATCATGGTAGGTCAATAGTTGACCGTTGCGTTGTAAGTCGACACCAGCGGCCATTGAGGCGAGAATCAGGACGTCCGCTTGGGGGTTCGCCTGTTCTGCCTTTACTTTACTCAAGATTTTACCGGTCGTTCCATCAAAACTTTTGACCTTGATCCCAGTCTGGTGTTCGAAACCTTTAATGATTTGATCGGACAACGGCTTGGGACCAGCGGCGTATACCGTCAAGGTTTGTTGCTCGGTTGCATTGCTAGCGGCATTTACGGCTTTGGAACGGTGGCTATTCGTGTAGATGGTTGCACCCAGCGTCAAGACACCTAAAGTGGACAGGGTGATGATTGCTAATTTAGACATTGTATCAGCTCCTAATAAGTAAGAATTGCAGACGAGTCGACGGTCATCGTAATCGTTGCGGGGGCGTACGGCAGGGCAGTTTTGAGGTGCCACTGATAGTCGGCCATCTGGACCAGCGTGTCATAGTGATCACCCATGAAGGTTGAAGTCAGAATTTGTCCTGGATAACATGGACCATCCGCGCCCTGTTCCACGAGATGCACGTGTTCCGGACGAACCGCAGTGTGATCGTCGATTTGATTCAACGGACCCATAAAGCGCGCGGCAAACTGGTTACGCGGATGCTGATACAAGTTGGCAGCAGTATCACTTTGGACGACTCGTCCGGCATGCAGCAGCACAATATTATCTGCGATCCGTAACGCTTCTTGGCGGTCATGAGTCACAAAAATGGCGGTCAAATGATGCGCCTTAACCAGCGCACTAATATCCTGTTGCAGTTGTAGCCGTAGTTGTGGGTCGAGTGTGCTCAGGGCTTCATCAAATAAAATTAAATCGGGTTGAGTAGCCAGTGCCCGGGCGAGCGCCACGCGTTGCTGCTGACCACCGGAGAGCTCCCGTGGATAGCGTTGGCCGTAATCAGCTAAGCTGACTTGCGCGAGCGCCCACTCGACGCGTTTTCGGCACTCAGCTTTAGACAAGTGGGTCTCAATCGCAAACGCGATGTTCTGATGGACCGTCATGTGTGGCCAGAGTGCGAAGTCCTGAAAAACCATCGCTAATTGGCGCTTAGCTGGTGGGCAGTTGAGCGACTGGTCAGCATCAAACATTGGTTGCTCATCGAACCAGATCTGACCACTGTCGGGCGTCGTTAAACCCGCAATGAGGTTTAACAGGGTGGACTTACCTGAACCGGATGGGCCAACCAGGGCAGTGATCTGCTGCGTCGGAATCGTCAAGTTGAGGTCCTCAATGACGGGTCCTTGGTAGCTTTTTGAAACGTGTTGTAATTTAATCGCGACCAAAATGGATAACTCCTCTAAATTGATAAAATTGGTTAAACGTATTGTGCTAGTTAATTTGTCATGTATCATGATTAGAGCATATTAGTGGATTCCTGTTCGTCTGCCAATGCGCGCGCCTAGTCCGACTTCCGGGGCCGGCTGACAACGCTGGAACAGGGCGGACATCGATTTGAACTCACGCAGAAACCCACTGCGCAATTTCAAATACGAGTCTTCTTCTAGCCCGGGAAGACCACCCGGACAAGAAGAATTTCGCCCTTGAGCATTGTCAGCCGGCCCCTACAGTCGGGAACCCGCTCGAATGGCGGATGAACGGCCACCTAACTTGGTGCAATTGACCACTGAATCTTAGGTGGCTGGTCATTCAAGCAAACTTTTGAATCTAAATTGATGATACCTATTTACCGGTAAAGTCGGTTGAAGATTACTGCTTAACCCACATTTACGATGAGACGATAAAATAGTCATTTGTAGTGAATCTAGGGCTTTAGCAGCTATGTCGACGAGAGAAAGTTTTGTCAATGTTCAGTGATGCGGACTAAAAATACGGATAGGCAACTTCGATGTTACTGAAAACTAGTCTGACCGTTAAGTATCAAAATGACTGTCTACTATGAACCAACGAACAGTTCATCGAAAGTTGGGGCCGCAAATGTCTGCCTTTCGAATACCATCCCGGCTGGAAGGTATTCTGGGCAAGGCCCAGTGGTGAAATTTCACTTAGCAAGCGTCTTGTGCTTGGTTAGTGAAAGACCAGTATTTAAGACGTGGGTTGTCGGCTTAAATCTGTGTCCACCACGTTCCGGCCATTGCCCAGAATGCCTGGAAGTCGGCGTAGGACGCATCTATCCATCAGTTTTACGCTAACTCGCTTTGTTTCCAGCGGTCCTAAGCTGGTAGCTTTAATACTAAATAATAACTAGCACGACGCGTTTGGTTAAGTCACTTTGTATTGTAGTGGTAAATGCTGGGTGATGCGTTGATTTTTGGTATCGTTTGTGTAAAGTTTGTGTGTAATTTAGGCAAAAAAAGATCACTGGTTAGATTCAACCAGTGATCAGATGGTGCGATTAAGAAGACTTATTGGCCTTCAGTGTTGGTGTCCGTTGTTGGTGTTTCAGTTGTAGCTTCCGAGCTAGCGGCAGAAGAGCTACTTGCTTCGGTAGAACTGCTCTCAGAACTTTCCTCAGATGACGAACTTTCAGCGCTGCTAGAAGAAGCAGACGATGATGATGAAGATTCTTCAGAGGAACTACTTTCACTGCTCTCAGAACTGCTACTGCTTGAAGCACTCGTCGCTGAGCTGCTGGTTACGGACGAACTGGAACTAGCTGAGCTAGAAGTGCCGGATGACGCTTCACTACTTGAGAAGAGGTGACCGACGACGTACAATTCTTCAATTCCATTACGTTTAGTGGTCCCGACCGTACTTGGTTTGGTCCAGTCAGAGTTTGGTGAGTATTGTTGCAAGTAACTCATCATCGCCCGATAGATTTGTTGTGAGATCTTCTCGTTGGAACTGTCCAAGTAACCGCCAGCTTCAGTGGCTTTGTCGTAACCAGTCCAAACGGCGACGGAATAATTCTTCGTATAACCAGCCATCCATGAATCGACGACGGCGTTAGAAGGAACTGAATTCTTGTATTTCGAATCGTAATCATCAGTCCCAGTCTTACCAGCTTGATAAACGCCGCTGATTTTGGCAGTCGTTGCAGTCCCAGTGGAACTATTGATGACACCTTTCAGCATGTCGGTAATCATATAAGCGGTCGACTTCTTCATCGCTCGTTTACCAGTACTCGTGTAGGACGTTGTCTTGCCGTCTGCGGTCGTGACTTTGCGGATATAGTATGGCTTGTGGTAGACACCACCATCTGCGAAGGCCGCATACGCGCCAGCCACTTGCAGGGTACTTACGCCCGCACCGATCGCGTTGGCGTAGTTGACCGTCTTCAAATCGATCCCAATCCCCTTAGCAAAGGTCTGTGCACGCGTCTTACCAACGGCTTGTAAGGTCCGAACAGCGGGGATGTTCCGTGATTGAACTAGGGCTTCCCGCATGGTCATATTGCCCAGGTAATTGTTGTCAAAGTCATGGACTGAGATATTAGTGCCAGGGTACTTATACTTAGTATCAGAAAGTGATTTATAAGTGGGCCAGTTCAAATATTCGATTGCTGGGCCATAGTCCAAGATTGGTTTCATCGTGGAAGCGTTCGAGCGATCGGTTTGGACCGCCCGGTTAGTCCCATAAACGACGTTCCCAATCTTTCGACCACCAATCATGGCAGAAATTTTACCCGTGTAGGAATCAACCACTGAGACCCCTAACTGGAACGTCTGCTTGCCATTGTTCGGGTAGGTGACGTATTTCGACGTATTGGCAATCTCGTAGAGGCGTTTTTGGGCGTCCATATCCAGGTTGGTATACACTTTTTCGCCATCGGTCAATTTATAACCTTTTTTGAGTAAGTCTTGACGGACTTGGTTCAAATAGGCGTCCAGAATCTTGTTGGTCTTACTGTGAGTCGTCAATCCGGATCGACCTGCACTAGATAGGCCGGTTTTAACGCTAACTTTCTTGGCAGCCGTTTCCTGAGACTTCGTGATGACCTTATTGTCGTACATCGCTTCGAGTACTAAGTTACGACGGCTCGTCGCATATGACGGGTAGGTCGTCGGATCATAATAGGTTGGCGACTGTGGCATCCCAGCGAGCAAGGCTAATTGACTCAAGCTCAAGTCTTTGAGTGACTTATTATAGTAATACTTCGCAGCGGTTCCCATCCCGTAGATTCCGTTGCCCATGTAAACCTTGTTGATGTAAAATTCCAGGATTTGCGATTTGCTGTAATGTTTTTCCAGGTTAAGTGCTAACCAAGCTTCTTGGGCCTTAACTTTCAGGTTCCGGTCGGACGTATCCGTCGAGAAGACGGCCAACTTAACCAGTTGCATGGTTAGGGTACTCCCACCTTGCATCCCCAGGGAACTGCCCTTGAGGTTACCAACTGCAGCCCCTAAGATTCGATAATAATCGACCCCGTGATGTTTATAGAAGCGGCGGTCTTCAATTGAGACGACGGCGTTTTTCAAAGTCGTCGGAATGTTACTAGACTTAACGTACTGAAGGTTGCTCGTGCCCAGGTTCGTGATGTAGTTGTCATCTTTACCGTAAATCTTAACGACACTGGTTCCTTTCAGGTCAGATTCAGTGATCGTTGGGGAAGTTTGTGCATAGTAGAAGAAGAGACACAGTCCCGCCAGTACCCCGACGACAAATAAGCCAACTAATGAGAGGAAAATTCGTCGAAACCAGTGTTTCTTGGGTGGTTGGGGTTGGCTCTTACGTCGCGCAACCCGTGAATTCTGTTCATTGTTACCTGCCATGATGTTCTCCTTTAATGAATTGATGAGGCCTCATCAATGATGTTATCAATCGCATCCAAGTATGGAATTCGTGGATTGATCTGATAATGTAGCTCCACGGCCAAGTGTTCAATATCCGTCAGTGGAATTGATTTGCGACCACCATCTCCTTGATGATCCCAATAAGTAAATAGGTCGCTGGCTGTCAGCAAAAATAGGCGTCCCAATGTAGCAAAGCGAATAATAACGAAGCAAATGCCGCTTTGTGACAAGCACTGACGCATGTGCTTGATTTGGTGCTCATGAAAGTTTTTAAGCGGAAAAGCCGTCTTACTCTTGGTCTCCTTGGCTTCAAAATCCAAATACCTGCCACGGTAAACGCCGTTGTAGTCAGTTGTCGAAGCTTGTTTGAAGTAGGCTTCGCGAATGACTGCTGCGCTCCGTTTTGGATAATCAACTTTAACGATTTGGATGGGCGTTGGCTTTTTATGAATAACTGCGATATCATTTTCAAGATAGTAGGTATTGCTATCGTTGATTTCTTGTTCTAAGCTCATCCCGCGATCGCCAAAATTAACATTGGCAAATTTGGAAGTTTTGGATTTGGTTGGGCCAGGTTGACGATAGACTTTACCGTTGGGATAGCGAATCGTCACATTAATCAACCTCCTAATAATGTTACATTTTACCATTAACTAATGGGGAATGTGAAATATCTGTGAGTTTTTAGCTGATTAAGCGTGAATTCTACCGCGAAAGGAGCCTTTTTATGAGTCGGTTATGGCTTAGTGGTTACCGGAGTTACGAGTTGAATGTCTTCGGTGATCAAGATGATAAATTGAAAGTTATTAAGTTTGCGTTAACTAATTACTTGAAGACCCAAATTGAAGATGGCATGGACTGGCTCATTACCGGTGGTCAATTGGGGATCGAACAGTGGGCGGCCGAGGTCGGGCTTGAACTAAAACAAACCTATCCGGAACTGAAAGTCGCGATGATGCTTCCATATGGAGAATTTGGTGGGCGCTGGAATGAAAATAATCAGGCCAAGTTGCAGACGTTACTGGCCCGCGTTGACTTTCACGCACCCGTCAGCAAGCAACCGTATGAAAATCCGCAACAATTAAAAAATTATCAAGAATTTATGGTGACCCACACCGATGCGGCCACCTTGGTGTATGACCCGGATAATCCCGGTAAGCCTTCCTACGACTACGATTTGATCAAGACCTTCAGCGAGAATCATCCGTATCCATTGACGCTGATCGACTTCGATTGGTTACAGGAAAGTGCCAACGAATATGCAGAAAAACAGAATAATGGTTTTAATTTTGAATAAAGTCTGCTACAATGTTTTAAGTAATGCGGATGCCTTATGGGTGTCGCGCGAATAACAATGAGGTGTTTTTAAATATGGCTAAACGTAATTTTACTCCCAAAGACATCCTTCAAAAAGAGTTTAAGCCAAAGATGCGGGGCTATGAT
Organism: Lactiplantibacillus sp. 7.2.4; assembly: GCF_018991185.1. Lineage (NCBI taxonomy): Bacteria > Bacillati > Bacillota > Bacilli > Lactobacillales > Lactobacillaceae > Lactiplantibacillus > Lactiplantibacillus sp. 7.2.4. The sequence goes on along the minus strand of NZ_JAGYGS010000040.1, from coordinate 16,659 downwards.
CCCGCCGACGTGGACGGCTTCTTAGATAATGTCATTAAGGACTATGAGTCATTTACTAAAGATAACCAACAACTTTCAGATGAAAACGAACGGTTACGTGCCAAGGTTGACGAGCTGACTAAGCAAGTCGCTGTCGGTGCAACCAGTCCATCTTCACAACCAACGAGTACGGTGACGAACATGGACATTCTGAAACGGTTGTCTAACTTGGAACGCCACGTCTTTGGTGCCCAATTAGATAATAATCAAAACGAATCACACCGTCTATAATTGTGATTCGATGTAAATTCTGGGTAATCGCGGTCGGCTTATGTCGGCTGAGGAAGGTCCATGCTCGCACAAGCTGCGATGCTTGTAGTGTTCGTGCTCGGTGAAAAAATAAGCCGGGGTGCCGATTTATCGGTAACGGCGGGAAAAACGGCTAAGGTTTCGGCTATGCCCGAGTATCCCTGAAAAGTGCCACAGTGACGATACTCAGTTGGAAACGACTGAGTTGGAACGCGGTAAACCCCGCGAGCGGGCAACCCAAACTACGGTAGGGGCGCTTCACATATGGAATTGAACTGAATGTGGGGGGAGATTTGTAATCTCGAGATAGATGATTACCGCCTAGTTAACAGACCCTGTACTTTGACTAGGTACAAAACATGGCCTACAGGAATTTACATTTAGACAGGAGACTGGGACAAAAGTTCACTTTTGTCCCAGTTTTTTTAGCTATGAAGCAAGTCAACCAATAACTTATGCTAAACTAGATGGCGGGAAAACGGTTCGCTTTCGATTAGGAACCAACACTAGAGATATTAACAATTGCAGTAGGAGGAAATTATGCAAAAATTTAGATTAATCGCTACCGCGGCGAGTGGGATCGAAGCGCTCGTTGGTCGTGAATTACGAGACTTGGGTTATCAAGTGCAGACTGAAAACGGTCGGGTGCGGTTCAATGGAACGATCAAGGATATTTTACGGACGAACTTGTGGTTGCGGACTGCGGACCGGATCAAAATCATTGTCGGTGAATTTGACGCGACCACGTTCGACGAGTTATTCGAAAAGACGCTGGCTTTACCATGGGACCAGTTATTGCCGATGGATGCTGAATTTCCAGTTGAGGGTAAATCGCGTAATTCTAAGTTACACAGTGTGCCCGATGTGCAGTCGATCGTTAAGAAAGCCATCGTCAATCAATTATCAGAGACCTACCATCGTAGCGGCCACTTACCAGAGACTGGGGCGTTGTTCCCACTTGAAGTTGCCATTAATAAGGATCACGTTCTACTGACTTTAGATACGACCGGTTCAAGTCTGTTCAAACGGGGCTATCGGGTCGAAAAAGGGGGCGCACCACTTAAGGAAAACATGGCGGCTGCCTTAGTCATGTTGGCTAAGTGGTATCCAGACAATCCATTTGTCGACCCCGTCTGTGGTTCCGGAACGATTCCAATCGAAGCCGCCCTGCTCGCTCGCAACATTGCCCCGGGTTTCAACCGGGCCTTCGCTTGTGAGAAATGGGACTGGGTACCTAAAGGGTTGAGTCAGGAATTACGTGACGAAGCCGATAGCTTAGCGGATTATGATATGGAACTAGATATTAGCGGCTACGATATCGATGGCAAAATGATCGATATTGCCAAGCTGAACGCGCGTGAAGCTGGCCTGTTACACGACATTCACTTTAAACAATTAGCCGTGAAAGACTTCACCACCGATAAAGTTAATGGCGTCATCGTTGCCAACCCACCTTATGGGGAACGGTTGAGCGACCGTGACAGCGTCCGGATTCTTTATCGCCAAATGGGCCAAGTCTACGGTAAGCTTCCAAGTTGGAGCAAGTATATTTTAACGAGTGATCTAGAGTTTGAAGACTTCTACGGTCAAAAAGCCACTAAACGGCGCAAACTTTATAACGGGGCGTTACGAACCGATTACTTCCAGTACTGGGGGAAGCGGATTCGGCCAGCGCGTAACTAAATAGGAGCAAGAGACAGCCTCAATTTAGGTTGATGTTGTATTTAGGTTAGCATGAGAAATAAGCGTTCAATCGGAAAAAATTCGGTTGAACGCTTATTTTAGTCATCCAGGATAAACAACCGCACATGAGTTTAGTGGGACCCAAGGACACTAGCAGACACGTCGACGACTCAAATGGCGCGTCTAGTTCAAATAGTAATCAAAGAAATTGGCAATCTTATCCATTAACGGGATTTTAACCAAGTGTTTAGCTTGATACCCGGTAATAAACGCGACCTGCTCAGCATACGGTGCAGTATGAACGCGGTCAAAGAAGTCGCGGGACTGGGCGTAAGGAATTCGTTCGTCGTCCGTGCCGTGCCAGAAGAGAACTGGCCGGTGGTTGATTGTTTCCGGCTGCAGATTCAGATCGTAATGGTCTAGCCAGCTGGTTAGGAGGCCGAGGTCACTTGGAAAATAAATGTGGTGTTTGGTGGCGTGCTGACGAACCAGTTGTGCGTAAGCATTTAGATTAGGGGTGCCCATGATAATGGTGGCCGCTTTGATTTCTGGGTGGTGCGTTAGTAGGGCGCCGGTCGTCATCCCGCCCATCGAGTAGCCGCCGACGCCGATTTGATGGTTTAAAATCAGATGGGCTTGTTCATAGTGGGCAATGATGAGGTCGAACTCGGCGAGGTTGCCCTGAATGCTATTCCAGAAAGTAAACGAGGGAATGCGACTGACGGGTTGATGGCGATTGCCGTGATTCATCGCATCTGGGAGAACGACGCGTAATCGTTGATGCGCCAACTTGCGGGCTTGCGTTAGCACAAGCTCTTTATTAGACTGCCAGCCGTGATAAAAAACGACGAGTGGTAAGGGCTGCTGTTCATCCGCTGCTTCGACAACTTCCAAAACGGGGACGTCTTGCAACTGATAGCTTTTGATGTTGATCATGATTTTCGACTCACTTTATGATTAGAATTGTTATTAAATTAACTCTGCCAGAAATACCTGCAGAATACAACTGATAGGTTCGATGGCGCACGCTCAAGTGATTTTGGGGCCAGCAATGCTGTTATAATTGAGTTAATAATTGGACAAGTAGCTGCTAAAGACAAATCAGCAAGTGAGGGCAACATAAAATGAAACCAATCGATATTGCATCAACGCAAAGAAGGACAACCATTATTCAACACTATTTCAGCATGTGGCTGACCCGTGATTTTAGCAAACTCAAGCAGGTCATCGCCACGGATTGTTATTACCAAGAATGCTACGGACCAGCATATTGTTCGTTTGCCGAAATTCAGGCCTGGATTCAGCATCAACTTACCGTGCAACGAGTCATCGTCTGGCAAATTCAGCGGATTTGGACCGCGACGGATGGGACGATGTTTGTTCAGTGGCACTTTGAAGCGCAGACACAACGACTAACCGTCTTTGATGGTCTTTCGTCGATTCACTTTAATTCCGCTAACCAAATTGATGACTTACGAGAATATCAAACGACCACCCAACACACTTACCCTTATCATTAGATACAGCTGTCATTGGGATAGCGGTTGTGCCATAATGAAAGCGAAAACATTAATCTGTTGGGGGCATTAGGATGCAAGTTCAGGTTTCAGTGATCGTGGCGGTTTACAATGAAGCACGTTGGATTCGTCGATGTTTGACGTCATTGCGGCAACAAACGTTGGTGGGATTAGAAGTGATTGTCGTTGATGATGGCAGTACGGATGGCACCGCTGCTATTTGTGATCAGTACGCGCAGCAGTGGCCACAGACGTTTCGAGTTATTCATCAGTCCAATCGTGGACAAGGGCCTGCCCGAAATGCGGGAATTGCGGCTGCTCAGGGGCGTTATCTGGGGTTTGTCGACAGTGATGACTGGGTCGAATCAACGATGTACGCCACGTTACTGGCGACCGCGGAACGCAGTCAGGCCCAAATTGTGGTCTGTGACGTTCGCAAATTGTATGTGGCAACTAATCGCGAGACTAGTTTGCAGAGCTTACCGGCTGCCAACGACCACGTGGATATCGCCGCTTATCTCAAGTACGGGCTGAACAATGCCTATTCAGGCAATAAGCTGTATGCTCGTGATTGTTGGACAAATTTTTGCTATCAGCCAATGGTTTATGAGGATTTGGATATTTTACTAGACATGCTGAGTCGCTGTGAGCGCGTGGCGTATGTTCAACAACCCTTTTATAACTATTACAAACATGCCGGTTCGACGACCCTTGATTACACCAATCCACGTTTGTTCGATATTATGACCGCTTATCGGGATGCGGTTGCTCATGCAGCACCACGTTACGCGGATGCCGTGACGTATTGTGTCGCCAAACGAATTTTGATCAACCTGGCGACACCCGGTTTTATCGATTACTTGGCACCGTTTACCGAACTGATTCGTGGGCTAGCAACTGCCTTTAAGGCCAGTCCGTCTGTGATGAACGACCCCGCAATCAAGCGGATTTTATATTATACGACGCAGCCGACTTTGCCGCCATACTTGATTTGTACCGTCCAGAATTGGCTGGATCCGTGGCAAACCTATAGTCGTGGTTTAACTGTAATGATGCCCAAAACTGGTCAAACACCAGGACAGATAAAAGCACGTCCGGATGCTGTCAAACGTGATTATTGGCAATTACAAAGTTTGTTTGATCATGGTGGCTTACTAGTTTTGGGGCCTGTAACGTTGCAGCGGCCGTTTGGTCAGTTGCGGGCCGGTGAGGACGTGGTGGTTTATCGTGGTGAACGTTGCGTTGTCTTGGGTGCCCAACCGCAGTCACCATTAGTTTTTGAACTGTGTCAGCGGTTGTTGTCAGGGCCTCAATCGCTGTCGCAGTTACTCACGAGTATCAAAACGCAGCCGCAACAATGGGCGCTGGTGACGAACAATTTACGTCGGGTTGCGGTCACGCACTGGGTACACTGAATTTGAAATCCGATTGACAGAAATATGGTTAGGAGCCACGCGGCCGTCTCCTGGCCGTTTTGGCTAACCAACATATTCAAGTCAGATTTGACACTTTTACTAAACCAGTTGTTGGTGACTGATTCAGTGAAAATGTCAAATTTTTTTAGCGTGGCAAACAAGGTCCGCAAAAATGGTCAATCCCAGTTTCCAATCTACATATCTCACTGCAGTTTTGGCGCCCACCGAAAAAACTAAATCGCACTTTCCAGCATTAGTTCACAATGTAAACAAAACGTAAAATGAATGCAATCAGTTTGTGAACCTTTTTGCACATTTTATGGGTACGATAAGTAGTGCAGGGAAAGTGGTACATATTTAGTTTAAGGATGGGAAGGCGAAGATTTTGAAGAAGCACAAAAAATGGCAATTAATGTTGCTACTGTTAGGGAGTTTGATTGGTAGCGCTGGCGCGGTGAAGGCCAGCGCCGCGGTGCCAGATATTTCAGAATGGCAAGGAAAGCTGACGAGTACGGAAGTCAAGAGTCTGGCGAGTCAAGCGGACTTTGTCATCAACCGGGTGCAGTACGGGAGTAGTTACGAGGATTTGTATCATTCTTCTAACGAAAGTTTATACGTGAAGTATGGGATTCCATTTGGCTCATACGACTACGCCACGTTTACCAGCACTAGTACGGCCAAAGCAGAAGCCAAGAAGCTGTACAGCCGGTCGAACAAGAACACCAAGTTCTACGTTTTGGACTTTGAAACGGCGTCGATGAGTAGTTCGGCGGCCAATGCGGCGGTCAAGGCGTGGTATAACGAGATGCGGTCGTTAACCAGCAAAAAGCTGATTTTCTACTCATATCAATCATTTGCGACGACCTATGCTAATACGGCGCGGCAGAGTTTTGATGCCCAGTGGATTGCTAACTATTCCTCGAAACCGACGATTTCATTTTCACTCTGGCAGTATTCTAGTAGCTACTACTTATCCTCATTAGGGCAATACGTGGATAACAGTCTGTACGACAGTGCTTCAGTGACGACGTATCATCCGTTGAGCTGGTGGACGTCAAGTAGCTCGGCTTCCAGTTCGTCGACCTCGTATGCTTATAGTAGTTATACAAAGGGCCAACACGTCTACTTGAATAAGAGTTCGTCGACCTATTACGACGGGACGACGATTCCAAGCAGTGCCAAGCAGAAGTATTATAAAGTGACCGCCACGAAATCCGTCACGACCGGAAAGTCCAAACAATTGGTCTACCTGAGCGGCTTAAATAAGTGGGTTCGTTCGCAGGATGTGACGGGCTATTGGATCGGTCAACACCGGCTTTATAAGTTGCGTGAAAAGAGTACGTTGTTCAAAGACGTTAACTTGACGACCTCAACGGGTAAGACGCTGAAGAAGGGCGGTATTTACACCGGGACCCTGGTTAAGAGCGGCAACTTCTACCGGATCAAGACGAGCGGCGGTTACATTACGGCCAAAGTGTCGAAGTCTGATCATTGGTATTACGAATCACTACCATCAAGCAAGTGGCTCAAAGCCAAAGTGGGGCTGTACACGTATAACTCTTCTAACTTTGTAAAGTCTAATCGGCATGCTTACCATGCAGCCGGGGACAAAATCAAAGTCACGAAGATTTACAAACGGTCCGGTGGTTCGCGCTATTACAAGACCAATAAAGGCAATTATGTTTCAGCGAACCGCTCAAACGTGGTGACACAATAAAGGTAAATGCGAGTCGATTAATTAAATGATTCAAAGACCGATTGTGAGTTGATCAGGACATCCTGAAATTCGCAATCGGTCTTTTTTTGCGTGCTAGAATTTTGGTGACGTATGACCCGCAGCACGCTGTCTTGAAACGCATCGCGTGACCTTCCTGAGTTAATCGATACCTTTTTATCTCAAAGAGCAAGCCGGCTTTCGGCGGAGTCACTAAGCGTTTGAGACGTTATTCGGTTTATGAATTGAATATTAAGATTACATTAGTCTTTGCCAGCCATTATCTTCGCAAATTAACCGTACTTAATGTTTAGATTTGCGACGACTTGCACTTCACTTGATGATAAATATATAATAAATTAATGAGATAATTAAGAGGGAGTGATGGGAATGCGCAAATATGGGGTGCAGGTGGCTGTTTACACGCAGTACTTTATGAAGGTGCTGCGTGATATGCCGGGGGTGTTAGTTTATACGATTTGCCTACCACTCGTCTTTTTAGCACTGAATGTCGGTGATGCATTTTTCAAGCCACTGACGACAAGTGCGTATGTTGAACATATTATGCCGTATATCGGCTGGATGATTTTTTCCAACTGTTTGACCACCGCTAGCAACATTGCCAGTCTTCGGGAACAAGGCTACTTGAAGCAGTATCGAACACTGGTCGTCAGTCCGTCAGTGTTTATCGTCAGTCAGGCGCTGGTGAATGGCTTGCTGATGCTCAGCACGTTGTTCTTGATTGCAATTCTAAGCAGTATTGCCTTCAAGCTGGCTTTCTTGCCCTTGCTTGGTCAATTATGGTTGACACTGGTACTGGTCTATTTGCCGGTGACTTGCTATAGTCTGCCGTTGATTGCGTTAGCTTGGCGTCAACGGGCGATCAATACTGCCATCAACGCTGTGTCATTATTAGTCATTATTGGCTCATTTGCCATCAATGCCGTGCTCAACTTACACGTTAGCAATCCGCTACTTAATCTGATCAGTCCGATTTATCTGGTCAATAATGTGTTTGCGATGCTTACCGTCGGGCCGATTAGTCAGTTTATCGCGACTTATGGCGTTATTTTGGTCATCTTACTTGGCCTGGGCTGGTTTAGCTATCGACACTTGAAACTGTTGCCAACGGAGGGATTATAATGCGAGTTGAACATTTGAGTTACCAGTTTGACCAGCGCTCAGCACCATTCTTTGATGATTTGAGCTTTGAATTGAAAAGTCCGGGCGTTAATTTCTTGATTGGCCAAAATGGGGCTGGCAAAACGACGTTGGCGGATATTCTGACGGGATTACGACCGGCAACTGGAGCCTTGGCATTGCCGCAGCGTGCGATTTATTTGAACCAGCAATTACCCCTGTTGAGCTCAATTCGGGTGCGGGATGTAGCTCAACTCGTGCTCGGAATTGAGGATGGCCGACTTCAGGTGACGCTGACTGATTTTGAAACCTTAGTGGATTCAGCGACATATGAGTTTCTGGCACCACTTTGGGATCAACGATACGGACAATTGTCAGGTGGGCAACGCAAATTGGTCCAGTTGCTCCTATTTTTGCAAGTCGACCGTGAATTAGTCGTCTTGGATGAACCAACGGCGGCAGTTGACCGGCAAAATGTCCAACTATTATTTCAAGTGATGCAAGCCCATCCCGAACGCACGTATCTAATGATCACCCACGACATTCGGGATATGCAGGCATTTGATGATTACCAGGTGTTGTGGCTTGATCAGCGCCAGGTCAAAACGTTGTCGAAAGCCGCGTTTGAAAGTGCTGGTGGGCAGGAAGATTTCGTCAGCTTGTTTAAAGAAGCCTAACTGACAGACACGCGCGTTCAATGACTAAAAATAGCATGACCAAAAGAACGACATTAATTCGAAAAATGTCCGCTGATCGTGACTTTACAATCAACTAAGTTACAACCGTTGTGAACAAGACTTTGGAAAAGCTCGTAGCGCATGTTGCGAATGATGATTCAGCGGCGTTCGTCGGTTTTGTAACTTTCAAATCACCTGAGCATGCCACTAGAAAAGGGCACAATCCACAAACAGGAGAAGCGATTATTATTCCAGCCCGTAGCGTACCTTAATTTAAATTTGGGCAGACATTTAAGCAATGTATGCCCAAAAGTAATCATCCACTGTGATAAGCATTAACTACAATCAAATTTAAACAAGTTCGTTAAAGCCCCTTCTCAGTTTTCAACGTGAGAAGGGGCTTATTAGCATCAGAGCATATTTGTATTTTGTGAGATACATTTGTGTTAAAATAGTATCAATAAATTTAATCTGGATGTGCTAGTGTTGGCGAGCCGTGAAGAGATAAAGCGCGTAATTAAAGATATCCGTAATCGCCGAAACAAGTGGGTACTCAGTAGGCGTCCTAAAAATATGGCTACCTTGGCTAACTTAGCCATTCAAGAAACACTTGCCTTAGATATTATCTACAATAAAATTTCTTGGCAAGACTACATCTCCGGCCCAGAAACAGATGACCACCCAAGACCCATTCCAGGAGATATCTGGGTGTTCGGATTAATCATAGAAGATGTGGAATGTTACTTGAAGTTTCAAGATCGGCCAAATGGTGGCGTCGTTTGGATTTCTCTGCACGATGCAAAATATCCTATGAATTATCCATACAAGTAGTTTCAAACAGTTTAGGGGGCTAGGCATAATGGCACAAAGAAAGTTCTATAATCCTGAATTAGACACGACTGAACGCTATACTGAAGTTTGGAAGATTGAGCTAGTTCAGGTACGTGATGAAAGTAATCTGATGGTTAGAAATCATTACTGGAAAGATAGCGATGGCGAGTTATGGGTTGATTTTAATAATCCAATGGAAAATGTGACTCGTAGTTTTGCGGCATATCGGTCGAAAAAAGGTTATATGACACCAGAGGATATTAGGAAATTGCGTCATAATCTAGGACTGACAGTGAGACAATTTGCCAAACGTCTTGGGATTGCACCGTCATCCTTAACACAGATTGAAAACAACTTGCGTGTCCAGGTTAAGTATCAAGATAATTTGTTTAAGGCTGCAAAAACCTTCTATGAGGAGAATGGCCATCTTCCAGGAAATTGTTCATCAAACGAAGACGGTGTTATTGATAAGCAACTCAGCGGCCTTTTAGATAAGTCAGAATATCAACCTAGTATCAATTACGCAGAAGATCATCTTTACACTAATAATATTTATACAGATTTAGAAGTGATGGGAGTTGCAGTTTAATGGATGTGTTACAATTTAACGGATACAGAGTTGAAAATATGAGTTATCAGAGAAATGATCAGTATCGGCAAACAAGTAAACAGATCATCTTTAGCCCTGAAATTTCAAGCGATATTGAAAAGAACGGTAACAATATCAGTGTCAGCTTAACAGTGGTTGTTGGCACGCTGGATAAGACAGAGACGCCATTTCAGGCAACATGTTCGTTGGTGGGATCATTTGTTTATCATCCCGAGGAAGACAAAGCCAACATTGGTCTAAATACATTGGTTCAGAAAAATGCTGTTGCAATTTTGTATCCTTACATTCGTGCAATAATTTCTATGTTGACCAACAGCTCTAATGAGTTTCCGGGGTTTAATCTACCAACGATCAATGTCAGTGACGCTTTAGCTCAGCAAAACAATTAAAACATGCCAAGATTAGCGCTGTAAAATCGAAATGGTTTTACAACGCTTTTTAAATTACAGTGGGACACGCGTTGTGCTAGTTATTCTTTAGCCTTAAAGATGGTTAACTCATGACAAGTTGGTGTCCTGTTCGTCAGCCGATGGATGTCTTAGTCTGACTTCCGGGGCCGGCTGACAATTGCTGGAACTTAAGTCGACATGAACTGGCCCCAAAAAGTTAGACACCATTGCCTAGATGCCCTTACAGCGGTTATTGAAGTGGCTCATTGGATAACGCCCACTGATGATAAGTTCAGATTGCTTGGTAAAATAATGCCAACAAGGCACGATCACTCTGGAAACTTGAGCATGTTGCATACCATACTCCCATTCAACAGCACTAGCTAATATCCCATCCTGTACCAATTTCATATTTCTGCTCTATATCTCGTCCTTTTTTAGCCGTCCTATAAAAAATACTCCTACCAAGGCAGACAGGCTTTAATTATTTGCTTGTCTACCTTGGTAGGAGTATACCCATTCAAGACATTTGGTCTTGGATGTCGTTTTTGTTAGCGCAACGCCGAAGCACGTTCAAATTAACCGAAATAATAAATGTAGCCGATGATCAAGCCCCAGAAAACGAGCCATAGGATGCTGAAGGCAATTTTGAAATAGTACAAATGGAAGCGATAGCGGCGAAATTGGTCGCTACCGGCAACTTTGAATTTGAGGGCCTTGGTATCCAATAATTGCAAATAATCATAGAATCGGGGTAACCATGCGCCACCCGTGATCAATACAATCAGGAGTGCAACCAGTGCAAACGCTGCGGCCGGATAAACGACGCTGGTATCAACTGCGAAGCTCGGCGCTAAAATATTGGAATACGGTAACCACAAGGCATACAATCCCAACGCGTAACCAATAATCCGGCAAATCTGAACAATGACCAGATGCGCTTTAACATCCGGCTGTTGATTCAGTAACGCGCGGTTAGCTTGGTAGTGCACCGTCCCAAAACGAGCGCCATTTGAAATCAAGAAACGGTTCTGGTACAGGTAAGGCAATTGTGCCAGTAGCGCAACCAAGGCGACGACCGGGATTGCGATGACGACAACCATGATCAAGTATTCAATCGTCACTGCCGGCACGGTGCTGACGCGGTAGGCCCAGCTAATCATGCCGACTAAGAGGAAGCAATCTAGGGCCAAGACGCTCCAAATCTGAGTGCGACGATAACGTTCAAAAGTCGGCGTGTCGGCCAATTGCCAATTCTGATTCGGGTCGGTCTTGCGGCCAATCAGTTCATCATAAGCCTGTGATGGCCATACCAATGCCGGAACCAGTAACAAGATGACCCCAATTACAAGCGTCGCCATGCTGGCCACCACGCTGCGAATCGGGAATATCAGCAGCGGCAACTTGGTCATGATCAGGTAGCAACTGACCAAGAGGCTGATGACACCCAGACACCCGCACACTAGGAGCCCGTAGTATAAGCCTTTCAAACGGGGCACCTTGTTCGTGATCGACTGACGAACCTGATGTTGTAACGTCAACTGTTCACGTAGCGGCAACGGCTTAGCGGGCTGAATGACCGGATGCTGCAAACCGCGGTATACCAGCCAACCAGTGAGACCTAAGAGTAAAACTAAGAGAATCCAAATAATAACTAACATGGCAAAAGTCCTTTAAAACAATATAGTCGTGCTATTTTCAAGTGTAAAACGAAAATATGGTCAAAATGTGATTAAATTTTAAAACTTGATGCTTTTTTAAGGGTTGCGGGTTGTTACACCTGATCTAATGCCGTCAACAATGTCAACCAGCGAATCGATTCCCCGTAATAAAACGGAGTATGCTAAAATGAAAGCAGATTGGTTGTGGAGGCGTTGTACAAATGCAAAAACAAGTGACAATTATTGGCAGCGGCATCGTTGGCGCTGTGACCGCGTATTATTTAAGTAAGGATCCGAACTTGAGCGTCACGATTTATGATGAAGGGATTGGTCAAGCGACCAAGAACTCTGCCGGTATTATTTCACCGTGGCTCTCCAAGCGGCGTAATCAGCGCTGGTATCGACTGGCCAAAGCCGGTGCGGCACTGTATCCAGAAATCGTGACCGATACGCAGATGGGTTACTCAGTCTATCAGCAGGCGGGAACGATCGTCACGCGGGCTGATCCGGACGACTTACAAGCGTTGTACAAGTTAGCTTTGGAACGGCGGCAAAGCGCACCGCAGATGGGAACAATTGAAAAATTGAGCGCTGAAGCCGTTCAAGAACGAATTCCGTTGCTGACGGCCCCGCAACCGGGGGTGTTTGTCAGTGGTGGTGCCCGCGTTGACGGTGACAAGTTTGCCCATAACCTACTCAAGTATGCTGAAAAGCGCAACCTCATTCGTCATAAAGGTAAGGTTCGCCTGGGTGATCAGGGCCAGTTGTTGACGGTCAACGGGCAACAAAGCTACGATACGCTCATTTTAGCGGTCGGCGCATGGCTGAAGCCATTATTATTACCGATGAAAATTATTGCTGACGTGCGACCGCAAAAGGGGCAACTGATCGAGATGCAATTGCCGGAGACCTGGGCAGATGATGTTCCCGTCTTGATGCCGGAAGGTGAGCGCGACTTTATTCCATTTACTCGGAGTAAACTAGTCGTGGGTGCGACCCATGAAAATGACCAGGGTTATGACCTACAAGTTTCGTCGCTAGTCGAAGACGACTTATTCGCGAGTGGCTTAAAATTAGATGCAAACTTGTCCAAGGATCAAATCAGCCAAGTCAAGGTTGGGACGCGAGCTTATACGCGCGACTTCGCGCCGTTCTTTGGGCCATTACCAGACAACCCGCACATTCTTGTCGCTAGTGGACTAGGTTCTTCTGGTTTGACGACCGGACCGATGATTGGCAAGTTATTGGCTGATTACGTCCAGACTGGGGCGCACGATTGGGAGCAGTACCAATTACCGATTGAGACTTATTTAGAAGCGGCTGATTAGTGTTTCAGGTGCAATCCCTGCTGTGCGAGTTGATGGGCGCCGTGATTTTCACTTTCGGCGATCCATTGGGTGATGACTAGTTGGCATTGATCTTGTAAGTGCAGCAAAGTCGCGAGCTCGACGGCATAATGCTTGCTGTAACCCTTGGCGACACTGTCCGCAACGATTTGACTGTCGGTGTAGAAGAAGACACTGACTGCGGAACCATAAGAATCCAATAAAGTTTTGAAGCCAGCAATCGCCGCGAGAAATTCTGCGGTATGATTATCGCTGTTCGGCAAGACTTGTTTAAATTGGTGCTGCTGGCCCTGGTCGATGATCAGGATTCCAGCGGCACTTTGATGATTATCGGGCGCCGTGGCGGCATCCGTATATAATTGCATAAAACTCACTCCAATGTGAAAGGAATTGTAACTCTTGGATAACGATAAGCATACCTTTAAATACCAACCAATGCTAGCGTCAAGTGTGATCGTCTGGTCGTGGACCTTGCTCGTTTTGATGGCTGGCATTATTGTCTGGTTGGAACTACTGAAGTTCAAATGGTGGTTTTTACTGATTGCGGCGGTCTTTGTCGCGTTAGTGGCCGTCCAGATCAGTTTGCGCCGGGTGACCATTAATCACAATTTGATTATCTTCAGTACGGTTTTAAACCACTCGTGGTTAGTGATTCCACGCGACCAGCTGGAACTGATCGCACCGATTCGGGGCGGCTTAAAAGTTCAGATTGACGGCAACCAATATCATTTTTTGATGCGTAAAAAGGCCCGTAATGCCCTGATTGAGCTGGCCACTAGCCGTTAATAACGAACAATAAAAGTATTCATAATAAATAAAGTTCCTGTTTACCGGATTAATTGTTATAATTGAGTCGTAATAAAAAAACGAAGGGCGGAGAATTGATGAAAGACATTGAAATTGCGCAACAAGTCACACCAGAACCAATTACGAAAATCGCGGCGAAAGCTGGTCTGACAGTTGATCAAATTGATCCTTATGGCAGTACCAAGGCCAAGTTAAAGTTACCATTACCAGTGAAGGAAACCAAACGCAAGCTCATTTTGGTCACGTCAATCAATCCGACTCCGGCCGGCGAAGGTAAGTCGACCGTCACGATCGGTCTGGGTGATGCTTTGACCAAGATTGGTCAGTCGACCATGATTGCTTTACGGGAACCCTCACTGGGGCCGGTCATGGGCATGAAAGGTGGCGCCACGGGTGGTGGTTACTCCCAAGTGATCCCAATGGAGGACATCAACCTACATTTTACGGGAGATATGCACGCTTTGACCGCCGCAAACAATACCTTGGCAGCGTTAATCGACAATCATATCCAACAAGGCAACCAGCTCGGCATCGACCAGCGTCGGATTCAATGGAAACGCGCGCTGGATATTAACGACCGGGCGCTGCGTCACGTCGTTATTGGGCTAGGTGGGGCAACTTCCGGTGTGCCGCGTGAAGATGGCTTCGATATCACGGTCGCTAGCGAATTAATGGCGATCTTGTGCTTGTCTGAAAACATTGCGGATTTGAAGCGGCGTGTCAACCGCATCGTGATTGGCTATACGCATGACCGGCAACCCGTGACCGTCGCAGATTTACAAGTAGGTGGCGCGATCACACTCCTATTAAAGGATGCGTTGCGGCCCAACTTAGTGCAGACGTTGGCCCACACGCCAGCGCTCGTGCACGGCGGGCCATTTGCGAACATTGCCCACGGCTGTAATAGTGTGTTGGCGACCCAGGCTGGGCTGAATTTAGCCGACTACACCGTCACCGAAGCAGGATTCGGCGCCGATTTGGGTGGTCAAAAGTTCATGGATATCAATGTTCCGGCCGTTGGACAAGCCCCGAACGCCGTCGTGATCGTCGCGACGATTCGCGCGCTTAAAATGCACGGTGGCGTAGCTTTGAAGGATTTAGAGACTGAAAACGTTGGAGCCCTACAAGCTGGTGCTGCTAACTTAGGGCATCATATCAAGGCCATGCAACGCTATGGTGTCCCGGTCGTCGTTGCCATCAATGAATTTACGGCTGATACCGATGCTGAAATTCAAGCAGTCAAAGCTTACTGTGCCGATTTGGGTGTTCAAGCGGTCTTAGCCGATGTCTGGGGCAAGGGCGGCGATGGTGCGACTGAGCTTGCTCAGGCCGTTGTCGACTTGTGCGACCAGCCGAGTGACTTCAAGCCGTTATCACCGGCGGATGCTGATTTGGAAACCAAGATTGAAGCCATCGTCACGAAGACGTATGGTGGCGCCAAGGTATCTTACTCTGCTAAGGCCAAACGGCAATTGAAGACCTTTGCCAAGCAGGGTTGGGACCACTTACCGGTCTGCATGGCGAAGACCCAATATTCGCTGAGTGATAATCCTAAACTGCTCGGTGCGCCGACTGGCTTTACGATCAATGTACGTGAATTCGTGCCAAAGTTAGGTGCCGGCTTCATCGTTGCCTTAACGGGTAACGTCTTAACGATGCCAGGCTTGCCAAAGCATCCGGCAGCCCTGGATATGGATATCACGGATGATGGTAAAATCTCCGGGTTGTTCTAAAGTCGTGCAGTTGCACGATCATCCTTTAATTTTAAATTGAGTTAAGCGTTGCTGACGGTCGTCATGGACCGGCGGCAACGCTTTTTTTGATATGAGCAGTTGAACTTCGCCACTCAGCCGTCCACTGCTGAAACTGGCGGCGCGCTGTGCTAGTTATAGCATTAAAGATGATTAAATTATGCCATTTTCTAAGTTTAAGAGCCACCAGCTGAGACCCGCTGGAAAAAGTGCGAGTTACCGTAAACTTGCTGTGGTGGATGCTTCCTAGTCCGGCTTCCAGGCATTTCTGACAACGCTGGAACGCGATGGACACAGATTTAAGCCGAAAACCCGCGTCTTAAATACTGGTCTTCCACTAACCAAGCACACAACGCTTGCTAAGTGGAATTTCATCGCTGAGCATTGTCAGAAACACCTTCCAGCCGGGATGCTATTCGAAAGGCAGACATGTGCGGGCTAACATTTTGTTGGATTTGTCGTTGGTTACTTGGTACACAGTCACTTTGATATTCAACTGTCAGACTAGTCTTTAATGATAACTAAAGTTCCTTACTTATACTGTCAGACAAGCGACCCCACTGAACTTGTCAGAATCTTCTTTAGTCGTCTGGGATAAACAAGTCTCCAATTATAAGCGAAGGTAATTTTATCGACTAAATTCAAGACTAGTTACCATTGGAATTTGTGGCATTGAGATGAGTGAGCAATATCTAGATAATCCTCTCAGTACTCAAATGGCATAGAACATGATTGACACCGATTGAAAGTTTGCCTGAAGGGCCGGTCTCCTAATATTCAATGGTCAATTGCACCAAGATAGGTGGCCGTTCATCTGCCATTCGAGCGGC
>NZ_JAGYGS010000004.1:0-121858 GCF_018991185.1 Lactiplantibacillus sp. 7.2.4 | reverse complement strand
GTAAATAATCGATAATGCAATTGCTAGAAAATAGAGAAAACGCCGTTTATTGGACATGTTGAGTCCGCTCCTTGAATATAAAATCACGTTGAATCTGATAACTGATAATAAATAACATAAAGTCGACCAGCATCTTGGCAATTGTTGGCACAATTTGTCCACTTGAAGCCGGTAACACCGCAGTTAAGGCATTGGTCAAGAAACCAGAAGCTAACATTTGCACGATGAAGAGGCCCGCATATTTAAGTAACGTTTGCTGACCGGCATGTTCAAAGACCACACGATGGTTGATGGCGTAGTTGACGATCGACGAAAGCACGCGGGATGCAATTGTCGCAATGAGAATACTGTTCAAGACATGGTTGCCCAGAATAAAAAGTGTGAGATAGAACAGACTGATGTCAACCACAAATGAGATGAGGCCACTCGCAGCAAATTTAAAAAAGCGCGCATAAATCGCAATCGAATCCCGAATAACACGAAAATGGAAAGATGAGTTTCCATCTAGATAAATCGTCGGAATCGGCTGTTCGATAACTTTAATCTGGTACTTTTTAGCTTGCAGTAGCATATCAAATTCAAATTCAAACCGGTCTCCCGGAAATCGAATCAATGCTGGTATGTACCTGATTGGAATCACACGCAAACCAGTCTGCGTATCGGAAATATTCTGATGAGTCAACAAACGGACGAGGCCACTGGTCAGCAGATTGCCGAACTGGCTACGAAAGGGGACCGCGTTGGTAAAGTGCCGAACGCCAATGACCAACTGTTGTGGCTGTCGACTGAATGTCGCGACACAGCTTGCAAGTGCTGCAACGGTGTGCTGACCATCAGAATCCATCGTTGCAACTCCGGAAACGGTTGGTAAGTGTGCCTCGACATACTGAAAGCCAGTTTTCAATGCGGCCCCCTTACCGCGATTGTGTGTGATGTAAAATTGTTAGGTTATTTAAAGGTAGCTGTTTTAATTGTGTAAAAATCGGTTGATGATCGCTGTCACTGCCATCGTCCACAATAATGAATGCTCGAATTTTCTGCATTAGTTCCGGCGCGTCAATAAAATCCCGAATCAAAGCAATCAGCTTTTTATCGGGATTTAGTGCCGGAATAATAACGTTGATTTATTCCATGGTTCCCCCCGTTGGTACCTGAATCTGTTGTGTTCATATACTTTAACTTATCACATTATTATTGAAAAGTATATACCATTAACAAAGACCACGGGTAACCTTTAATGATGGCAGTAATGAGAAGCTTGTTGTTTAGGAGATGTTTTCTAAGTTGGGTTGTTCAATTAACTAACTGTATTTCAGAAAATCATATATGATTAATAACTGGGAGTGAATTGGTTGTTTCAAAGAATACGTATCACAGTTTTGATGGATTGGCATCAAATCATGATCTCTTGGTAACTGATGAGGTCTCGGATTGTTGCACATATAAAAAGTTTTGAATCGTGGTATTGCAATGGTATTGAATCAAGAAAGGTTGCGTTTATTTAACGGCTACACGAGGCCAATTTCTGACCGCACTGCTGGTAGCGAATGACAACTCTGCCAACCAAATTGATGACTTGTGATTTACAACGATTTACAGTAGCCACAGCTAACATCAACGCAACTGAATGTGCTACAGTAGTTGAGTAAGCAACGTATTACAAACACGTTGGAAATGCAGGAGGCGGACGAGATGAGTATTCGTAAGCAGTTGTTGCAGGCGGCAATCAAGGTCGGAACGGTGAATAAGCAGTTGCAGCGTGAGACGATGGTGGGGCGGTTGATTGCGGGCAATTTGCCTAGTTACGCCCCCAGCCATCAAACCTTGAATCCCAAGTCACCGTTGATGGGTCGGCGGATTGCATTTCTGGGTTCGTCAATTACGGCTGGTGCGGGTGCACTGGAAGATTCCTTCGTCGATTATCTCGTCGCAACGGATGGCGTGATTGCCATCAAGGAAGCGGTGAGCGGCACCACTTTAGCAGGTAACGCACCAGATAGTTATGTGCAGCGGCTCTATCATCGGATTCCAGTGACCCAACCATTGGACGCTTTTGTCTGCCAACTCTCAACCAATGATGGGCGGCATGATAAGGCTATGGGACAAGTTACGGGTGGACAACAGCGCCACGGCTTTGACGAAACGACGACGCTCGGAGCGATTGAAACAATCGTGGCCTATGTTCAACAGCATTGGGCGGTTCCAATCGTGTTCTTCACTTGTGTGCGAAAACACGATGCGAATTATGGTAAATTAGTGCAGCAATTGAAAGTCTTACAAAAAAAGTGGCACTTCACGATTATTGACCTCTGGCAAGATCCAGTGGTCAAAGCTGAAAATCGCGCCCAACCACTAGCAATGGTCGACGACGCTCATCCAACCCGATTAGGCTATCGGAATATCTGGACGCCAATTTTCCGGCAACAATTAACGGAAGTGCTCCGTCAGTCGGAAGCATAATCGTCAGTCGATTTCGCGTTTTCAAGGCTTCCGTTGATAGTCAAAAGCAATAAATATAACGACCGGATGAGCCTGTCATGTGATAGGCTCATCCGGTCGTTATGTTTTAGCTTACTTCAAATTTTAGTTTAGTCTGCGACTTCAATCTTCCCAACCGCAATTGGTAAGGTGACGTGTGCATCGTAGGCGCCAACTTCACCGGCAACGGTGGCTGGTAAAGCCAAGTCTTGTGGTACGCCGTGAATGTAGATGACCCGTTTGTCGAGTTCCAAATCATCGGTGCCAAAGACTTCCTTGAACTTCGCTTGCAAATCAGCTAATGGCACGTCGATTTCGTAGGCAAAGTGGCCTTGGGCGTCAGCGACTGGGTAGTTGTCATTTGGCACGTCCATGTGGTGTGGGGCGTTGTCAAATGGCACCATCGTTGTCCCTGAGACTGGTTCAGTTTCTGGCAAGTCGACAAATCCGTCATGATTGGCATCCTGCGCCATCGTGGCAATTTGGGCCGCCTTACCATCTGGAAAACCGTGGAAATGTTCCCAGTGTTGCGTATTTGCAGGTGTATCAAACATTTCAATCGCCACGTGTAATTGGTCACCGTCTTCAACAAAGGTGGCAGTTCCATGGGGTGCCGTTCCAATGCCTTCTGCGTTTAGTGGTACGATGTTAGCAACGTATTTTTTAGTCATGAATGATTCCTCCAATTCTTCATTATAAGTCCATTATATGCTATTCTAAGCTTATTAAAATTGATATATGTCAAGAAAGGGAAATTTATGCACTCAAAAATGGATTGTATCAGTCGCTCGCCACTTTTCGCGCCGCTGTCACCAACGATTAAAACTAAATTGATTACAGTGACGCACCATCGCAAGTTTTTTCAAAAGGGCCAACTGATCCGACAACCGCTGGACCACCAGGAAGGGATGCTGATTTTGGACGAGGGGACGGCCAAAGTTTATGCGTTAGCCGATAATGGCAAGGAAAAAATTATTGACTTACTACATACTGGGGATGTGGTCGGTCAGCGCTGGTTGTTTGCACCGCATGAAAATCAGGGATTTATTCAAGCCACGAGTGATGCGTGGGTCTGTTCCATTCAATATGATGATTTTCAGCGATTATTAGGTGAATCAGCCAGTTTATCATTAGCAATGATCAATAATTTTGGGAACCAATTGATTGAAGCTGAGAAGAATCAATTGCGACGAGATTTGCTGGATGCTAAAGCGCGTTTGATGGCGTATTTGCGCGATTGTGCCGTTGAATCCGGACAAATCGAGTTTGAATTGCCGTTGAAGAAGAAGGAATTGGCGAATATTTTGGGGATTACTCCCGAAACCCTGAGTCGTCAGTTTAAACAATTGGCGGCTGAAGGGCAGATTATCGTCAATAAGCGCCAGATTACAATTTGTTAGACGGATAAAGGGGGCGTCGCCTTGTTTTGGCTAGTTAAGGGTGACGCTGGTTCAATATTAAAAATAAAGTCTGATTTCCAACGCAGTATGGGCTAGGAAATCAGACTTTATTTGACTTGTGAGGAAGAGGTTCTTTAATGATGAAAATGCCGGTTAGCAACGCCACTTGCTCGCAATGCCGGCAAAACGACTTGATCAATGAGATTGGTGAGTTGCTGATCAGTGTTCATCGGTTGGTTGATGATGTCGCAGTACCGTAATTGTTGAAACAATACTAATTGTGCGGCTTGGTTAGGCCAAATCTGAAGTTCACCGTGGTTTTGTGCATTCGTCAGAAGTGGCTCGATCAAGGTCAAGTTGGCATGATCAATTTGAGTCACTAACTGCGTGAGATCGCGCTGGTTCTGCGCGTTCAAGGCTGTGGCAAACAATAGCCGAAAATAGCGGAAGGGCCCCGTACTAGTTTGTTGGATAAAGCGTTGCGCTAACAGAATGAGATCGGTACGGAGACTGCCAGTATCTAATGGCGTGGTCGTAAGTGCAATGGGAGTCTTTTGTATTTGATGAATAATAGTATGAAAGATGAGGTCAAAGGTCGAATCCCAGTAGCGATAAAGAACACTGCGGCTGGTAGCGGCCGAAGTGGCTACTCGTGAAAAAGTGACCTGGTCGAGGCCGTATTGACTAAGCAGGGTATAGGTGGTGTCATAAATCGCGTTTTCCAGTCGGTTGCCACGTCGACGTTGATTGAGTTGGGTCACAAAAAGATCTCCTAATTGGTTTTAGAAACAGTTTACTGCTTTTTGTGCCTTAATAATAGTGATTTCCTTAGCCAAACGATTGTTGTAGTTAAAGACAACGTGTATCTTAAATAGCGTTGTTAACAACAATTTAAGTAATCAGAGGCGGAAAATATGGCAAAAATTATTATTGTCGGGGCTGCACATGGCGGCCGCGCAACGGTCAATGGCTTATTAGCAGCTAATACGGATAATGAGATTCATTGGTACGAGCACGGGCAATTCGCGACGGCTTTGGATTGGGCTCCGGCGGATGCTGAAAAAGAGCGGTTGGCCTTGTCCCAGCAGGTGACTCTATTCGACCAAACGACGGTCACAAAAATTACCCCAGCGACCCACACGATCACTGCTCGTAATCAACGGGGGCAATTACGAACTGATCATTACGATCGATTGGTATTGAGCGTTGGATCGTTACCAATCCAGTTACCGATTCCCGGAGCCGAATTATCTGGTGTTCGATCGATTCAAAACCGTGCCAGCATCAATGAGTTAAAATTGGCCGCTAAGTCAGCAGCAATTAAAAACGTGGTCGTGATTGGAGGCGACTATATTGGGATGAATTTTGCAGCCTTATTTAAACAAACCGGCAAGCAAGTAACTGTTATTGATGTGAACGATCGGCCATTCAGTCACAATCTTGATTCAGAATTTACGCAAATTTTAGCTGCAGCGAGTGTTGAGAATGGGCTGCAATTAAAGATGGAAGAGCGGGTGACGGCCATATTAGGTTCAACACACGTGACAGCGGTACAAACGAGTCGTGGTCAGTATGCTGCCGACTTAGTCCTTGTCGCAGTCGGCAATCGACCGAATACTGCATGGCTACGGGGAACTTTGGCGCTAGATTCTGAGGGATTAATTGAGACGGATGATTATTTTCAAACAAGTGTTCCAGATATTTACGCGATTGGCGATGCGACTAAAGTTCGGTTTACGCCCACGGGTACTAAAGAGCGGATCACTTTAGGCAGCGCGGCCAGTCATGCCGGTCGGTTATTAGCGCATAACTTGTTAACGAATCGGCGAATTGTGTTTCCCGGCGTTCAGGCAACGTCCGCACTTAATGCGGCGGGATATTACTTTGCTGCTACGGGCCTAAACACGCAACTAGCTGTCCGTATGCAACAACCAGTATTAGCAACTTACATCGCGGTTCCCCGATTGGTGGCATCCGCACCAGCTCGATTGAATGCGACCGTTCATTTTAAGTTGTTTTATGATAAAACTCATCGGATACTAGGTGCACAAATAATGTCTACAGCAGAATTAACGGCGGTCATCAATACCGTTTCGCTCGCAATCCAGATGGGAGCAACGCTAGAGCAATTAGCTTATGGTGACTTTTTCTTTCAACCGGGATTAAGCCAACCGGTGGATGTACTCAGTACGGCTAGTTTACAGGCGTTACAAACTTTAGCCACTAACTAGGTTGATTATTGCCAAGTCCATTATACGGACTTGGCAATTTTAAGTTGATGTGTTGTTTAAGCTCAGTATATGACATGGAAAACTAGTGGCTGCTGATGATTAGCTAATTAGGAACTCACAGGAAAAAACCGTCGCGTCATCAATAATGATGGGCAATCCAGCGACGGTCAAATTTAAGTGATGAAATCGACAATTATTGTGGTAGTCTAATGGTGATTTGAAGTCGCGCTTCCAATTGCTAGAGTTGGGGCCAGTACTTAAGGTGTACGGCCGAGGAGCCTCAGTTTGGCACATTTAATTGTTAGTTCGTCACGTTAGCCGTTAGCGTCCAAGTTACGGTTGTGTTGTAGGTTTGGCCCGCTTGGGCGGTGTTGCCAGGAACGGTCAATTGAACTTGGGTGGGTTGCCAGACGTTGGTTGAAAGGTCTTTCCCCACGTTGGCCGTTGCTGGGGCTGCAAAGACGGGTTGTTCGGCGGTTGTGAGATCGACCGCGTAGCTTTTGAGCTGGCCCGTAGCGCGTTCATTATAGGTCTGCCCGGCAGGAATGTGTAACTTCGCGCCGGTGAGTTGGGCGCCACTAGTACTAGTAAAAGGACTGTTCTGACGGGCAGTGACGGTCCAACCGTGAGTTGCTAACCGATTATCCGAAACTTGGAGCCACTGTTTCGCGACACCGTTGATTGTCTGGGCGGCGTAAGTTTTAGGCTGCATACTTGTTGTGACACTGCCAAAGTTAAATTGGCTTGGCGCGTAGTCTAAACGAAGTTCGCCCGTATTACCGGTCCCAGTGTTTTCGCTACCACTGGTATTGGTCGTACCAGGGTGCTCGGGCTCAGTTGGTGCTGTCGGGCCGATTGCCGGTGCGACGGTGTATTGGGTAGCGGCGGCAAACGTGGCATCATGATAAGTTGTACTGGTGACCGGATTTTCGTTCCCCGCACTATCTTTCACAAAAATCTGAATGACGTCGTTAGCTTTTAATTTAGTGGCTGGCATCGCAAGGGACCAACTCCCATCACTGGCAGCGGTTGCTGTGATGGCATTGCCGTTGCTATCAGCTGCGGAGGTCCCGTTAACCGTGTAACGAAGTGTGTTACCAGCCGTCGTCGTGGAACCGCTGGCAATCGTTTTTTGGTCGGCAACGATTTTTCCATCTTTAACGGTTACCGGCGTCGGTGGCGTCTTATCCTGGACGGTTATGGTGACAGGATCTGAAGTATAGGTGGTCGTTGCTTGAGCTGTCATAGTCGTGCCGGCCGTTGGAAAATGATTTAAGGTGAAATTGACGTAACCACTGCTGTCGGTCGTGCCAGTTTGCGTTGCACCCTGATCATCCGTCAATTTGACGGTGGCAGTCCCAGCACCTGCATAGACCGGTGTTTGTGCGCCGTTCGATTCAGTATAACCGGTAATGACGCGAACACGAACCTTTTTATCCGCATTGGTCACGAGCTGAGCGTTCAAATCACTCGTATACGGTGAACTGAATTGGACCGTGGGTAATGCGAGGGTGTTCGCAATTCGACGGGCAGCGGAGAAGGTGAGCAGTCCAGGTAAGACGCTTCCGCTGTTCGTAATCAGGGCCCCGTTTTGTTCAATTGCGGTAATCCCTTGATAGGTCACACTCGCACTCAGCAGGTTCAGTAGTGATAATGACCACATACTGAGGTTACTATTCGTGATTTTGAAACTCTTGATGGTGGTCTCCACGATGGAGCCGGTTTGAACGAGGAGCGCAAAGTCCGTATTTTTAATATCATAGGCCTTCGGTGAATCTAGCAGAACGCTCAAACCGGACATGTAGCCGCCGAAGATTGGGGCCGAGCCACTACTGGTAATGTACAATTCACCGCCAGTGACCGTAAACGTACTGTTATTACCAAGGGGAATCAGCGGTGTGACGTAGTAGAGGGCATTACTACTGGTGGTGGCTAGGTTTTCAAACGTGACCTTACTACCAGCGTTGGCGGTGAAGGTGTTGGCAGTTTCTGCGCGATAAACATTACCATACATCTTAGCCGTTAGTATCGCGTTTGTCTCCACGTTAACGGCATCATACTGATCATAGAAGATCCCGCGCGTCGCATCCGACGTACTTCCCAACAAGTTGACATTGGCTGCGCTCCCAATGTTGACTTTCCGGTTCCCAGTACCGACCGTGCTGGTTGCGGTAAAGTTGAAGAACGCCTTATTTGCAGCACTACTGCTGGCTTTGCGACCAACATAGGTGCTACTAGCGGCAAAGGTCATGCCACCGGTAATCATGTTTTCGGCGACGGTCGTAGCAGTGACAGAACCGCTGACGTTGACTTGATTACCTGGCGCGTTGACGAGCCGATAGACGTCACTAGTGGTAATCAGGTCGGCGACTGTAATTGTCCAACGGGCACCACCGGCATTGGTGCCAGCGTCAACCCCACTTTGGATAAGGCCAGCCGCACCGCCACTACTGGTTCCACTGGCGATTGCCCCGCGAATACTCGCAAAGTTTTTTAGTGTCATCGTCTGGGCGGTGGATGTGGTACCAAGCGTGAAGTTCCCGATACCCAGATCAAGGCTGTGGTTTTGACCATCAATGGTGAGGCTGGTCGTGCGTGTGCCCAGTTCTGTTACGCTGGTTGAAGTGTGGGTAATCGATGCCCCTAATTTAATCGTCGTGACGGCAGTATTCGTATAGGCTGATTTTAAGTCATCGTAGGTTGAAACGGTGGTGCTCCCATCTGGGTTAACTACGATTGCTGCAGCTGCAATGTCACTCGCTTTTTTGGGATCAGCTGCCTTGGTTGTTTGTGTCGACTCATCGGTGGCTGCTGACGAATCCGATGTTTTAGCGCGATCAAGTTCAGTGTCATTGTTAGCAGTTGTGCTGGATTCATTGGCAACTTGGGATGACGAGTTGGTTCCTTGGGTATCATCAATTTCGTTATCCTGTGCCGATTCATCCTCGGTTGACACTTGCGCTGAATCAGCACTTGAACTGTCATCAGCCGCCTGTGCATCGTTGGAAGTCTCAAGATTGACGTCGGCGGATGGCTGGCTCGATGTTTCGGTACTGGCAGGCGTCACCGTGAAAGTGAGTGGTTCGGCCGTGATGGTTTGCGTCATCGACTTATCCGCACTTGAGTCGGTGCTATCAGACACTGCAGCTAACGGTGGTCCGCTAATCAGCGCCTTGGCAGTCAATCGGTAGGATTTAGCCTCGCGAGCAGTCAGTACCAAATCAAAAGTACTAGTGGGTGATGAATCTGAGACGGTCAAGGTCAAGCGGCGTTGCTGTTCATCAAACTCCAGGTCGGCCAGGGCTTGTTTGTTGGCTTTGCGCGTTTGCTCTTGATTGACAGTGAGCGCCTCGGGAATCGTGACCACGATTTGCTGCTCCTGGGGATCCTGTAAAGTGAGTTGAATCGTGAATGCTTGGTCGACAACTAATTTTTCTGGGGCCGATTGAAATTTAAGTGGGGTGGCCGTTGTGGTCGCGGTTGCATAGATGGTACCCCCGTTCACAACGAACAGGCCCATCAAGAGAATCAGCAATCCGAGCCAAGCAGTCACTGATTGGCGTAATCGATGCAAATGAATCACTCCCTTCGGCGTTGTTTGAGCCATACCAGCCAGCCGGTCAAGCCCGCAATGACCAGCCCTAACCAGGCCAGAAACTGATGGGCTTCATCAGTTTGCGGTAGTATTGATAAGGCGCGCGGCCTTGTCTGGTGCGGTGCCTGGGTTGAGGCTTGTTGATTAGCCGTTGCGATAACATTGGGTACCGCCAGATATTGATTGGGATGTGGGTGCTGAAAGTTAGTCAGATCAGTCCCCGTTTGCCAGTCAGATAGTCTCACGGTCGTCTGAGTAGTTGTCGCCGCGTGGGCGTCGGGACTCCGACAACCACCAGCGAGGGCTAGTCCGATGCCCAATGACACCAAAACCAGCTGCTTAAATTGCGCCATAATGGTAACCTCCTCGGGTCTCAAATTGAAAGTTGCTTGCAATCATGAAGCGTCATGATGGTGACGTTTCATGATGAAATAGACGATTCCGGCAGATAAGCCCGCAATGACCACGACGATTAAGAGATACCACCAGATACTGATTGGCGCAGCTGGATCGTTTTTGGCTTTTTGATTATTTTGACGGGCTTGTTCGCTCGTAATCGTAAAGTCGCGAGTCCAGCGCCAAGTCTTCTTAGACCACTTTGAGTCAGTGGTGGTCGCGGTGACAGTCAACGTATAATCGCCAGCGCGCATCTTTTGATCATCCAGGAAAGTTGGGTAAGTGAAGCTCGAGTTTGGTGCCATGATCAAGTGGTCGCTTTTATTCTGGTAGTGGACCTTGGTGCTTCCTTTTTTCGTGATTTTGGTGGTCAGTTTCAACTCAGAAACCACGGCAGGTTCTGGGTTGCGAATCGTTGCGAGGACGACTTTGCGGTAGTTGCGTAATCCGGGGGTGACTTTGCCTAAAGTCAGTTTGGGTTGTGCAATTTCTTTAGCCGTTAGTTTGACGGCTAAAGCGTAACTGTACTTTTGGTTAATGTTGACCCCTTTAGTGGCAGTATTGGTGCCTTGTCCCGTCTTTTCGAAATACCATGAGCCTAAGATGACCCCGTTATCGAAATTCTTCGGAATATTGATAGTCGCCGTCACGACGCGATTACTTTTGGCAGGGACGGTGACTTTGTCAGAGCCACGAGCTAAACTGGCGATTTGATCAAAACGATATTTTAAACTTGGATCGTATCGTTTCGCCGTTTGGGTGTAGGCAATTTGACCCGAGTCGTTCGTGAAGGTGGTCAGCAAACGGGTCTTGACGGTAATTTCCTTGTCAGTTGGGTTGTAGATACGCGCTTGAATTTGACGTGTCGTTCCCGCCTTGGCCTTCAAGTCGAAAAAGGGACTGCTGGCATCAACTTCTTGACCAGGATTGATTTTATTCACACTGTATTGAACTTCGGCATTGGCATCGGCGGCCTGGATTTGTCCTGAGGTGAGACTCATGAAAACCAAGCCACCGATTACGCCGAATAAGCACATTAACTTTTTCATGATACCCTCCTAGTTGGTGGTCGCAGCGACTAGTGTCCAGACTAGACTGTTCGTATAGTTACCAACGCGAGCAGTTAGTTTGGGAATGGATAGGGTGACGGCGTTCGCGTTCCAAGTGGTGGTCGAAGTGGCTTTTCCGACACCGGCGAGATTTGCCGCGTTAAAAACAACTTGGTCGGAATTGGAAACGCTTACGGCGTTAGTGACAAGGTTGGCATCGGCGGCTGACGCGGGTTCATTTAAGGAATTACGTGGGGTCCCTTTTGGCAAATGAATCACCGCGCCAGTGAGCACGTGATTATTACTATCATTAGTTAACGTGCGATCCTGTTTAACATTGACTTGCCAACCGTTGGCAGTGGTGCGTTTATCTGAAACTTGCAAGTACTGATAATAGGTTCCAGTTGCATTGTAAGTTTTGGCAGCATTGGAAGTCGTGACCGTCCCAAAGTCAATACTTTTGGGCGCAACGTCCAGCGTCAACGTCCCCGTATTATTAGTTGCTGGGTTATTGGGGTCAGCCGGAGTTAATGGGATGTTGGGACTCGTTGGGTCGACAGGGGCAGTGGCACTCGTGTCATCTTGAAAAGTCACGGTACCAGTCGTAGTTGCTGCCGTGGCGGTCAATCCAATAGGAACTAGCCCCAGGACAACCAGTCCAACGCGGATGCTAACACGGGTGAACATGGGCCATCCCTCCTTGTGCTAACTTGAAACGTTGGCGGTCAACGTCCAAGTCAACGTATTCGTGTAGGTTCCTGGTTTGGCAGTATTCTTAGGAATGGTCAACGTGACATCAGTTGGATCCCAGGCTTTTACCGATGTGCCTTTTCCTGCATTCTCTGCCGCAGTCGTGCTGAAGACGGTCACTGCGCCACTGGTATTGGTAACGTTGGCGACCGTCGCATTCAGATTTGAGTCAGCGGCGGTCGGGTCAGTTGCCAGACTGTTACGGGCAGTCCCGGCAGGCACGTGAATAGTCGTTCCAGTTAAGACGTGTGAGGCATCACCACTGGTTTCGGTTAAATCTTGGTCCTGTTCGACGGTCACTGTCCAGCCTTGCTCGTCAGTCCCACGATTATCAGTGACCTGCAAGTATTGATAGCCACTGGCCGTCGCAACTGCCTTGTAAGTGTGTTCGGCCGCATACGTTTGAACGGAACCGAAGTTAAAGGTTTTAGGTGCAACGTCTAACGTTAAGGCTCCGGTATTACCGGTAGCGGGGTTATCTGGATCGTCTGGATCTTGGGGATTTGTTGGGTTGGTTGGGTTGGTTGGGTCGACTGGAACGGTTGGACCCGTGTTTTCAGTCAATTCTAGAGTAGTGTTCGTGTTCGCACTGGATGCAGCATTCGCCGTAATGGCAGGGGTTCCCAGTAAGCCTAGCAGCATGGTTGCCGTAATCACTGTTTTTTTCATGATAGCTCGCTCCTTTTTTTGCTGTTCGTGCCTGCGCTCATCAATCAACATACAGTAACGATAATAAAATTCTGGCCAGAATATTACTTGTAGCGTATCGTTGACATTAGATTAGCATAAACCATCCGAATCCAGCTAGCGTTATGCATGTTGATGATTGGCACGCCTTAGCAAGGCGTTATCTTGCCAAGGCGACAGACTGAAGGCAGCGCATTGTTTACTTGCGAGGAGAGTGGGGGAACTTCATCTGCAAGTCTTGTTGGATTAACAGCGTGCGACGATACCGAAATCAAAAGAAAATAGCGTCCTTAGAATGAACTAATCATTAGCACTACAGATGATTAAATCATGCCATCGTTTGGCGTACTGTTCGTCAGCCGGTGAGCTCCCTACTCCGACTTCCAGGGCCGGCTGACAATTGCTGGAACGTAAGCCGACATCGATTTGAACTCACGCAGAAACCCATTGCGCAATTTCAAATACGAGTCTTATTCTAAGCCGGAAGAAAATCACTTCCGACTAAGAATAATTTGGCTACTGAGCATTGTCAGCCAGCCCCTACAGTCGGGAGGCCGCTCGAATGGCGGATGAACAAACACCTATCTGGGTGCAATTGACCATTGAATATTAGGAGACAGGTCTTTCAGGCAAACTATGAATCAGTATTGTATGTTGGTTTATGGTATTTAAATACTGACAAGACGATTTGAAGATTACAGACGAGTTTCAATGAAAATCAATCCTGAAGATAGACGCTAGAGTTGTTATTAGTTCAGAATTCAGAGTTTTACTCCGTTAGCTGACTCAAAAATGCTGGCAAGATAACTTAGCTATTATTTGGAATCAGCCATACAGTTGAATGCCAAGATGACTGTGTACTAAGAGCCATCAACCGGTTCATTAAAGGTTGGATCCACACGTATCCGTCTTTCGAATGCCTGGAAGCTGGTGTAGTCTCACGTCTATTCATCAGTTTATGCTAACTCGCTTTGTTTCCAGCGGTCTCAAGCTGGCTGCTTTTGAACTTAACAATTGGCATGATTTATAATCATCTATTGTGCTAAAGAGTAACTAGCACGACGCATAATCATTGCCAATCAGCTTTTCAATTGAAGTCAGCACACAAAAAAACCACCCGAACCTAAACAGGTCCGGGTGGTTTAATAAGCTAAAAATTAGTTAGAGCTTGATGAAGATGAGGTTGAGAGGTATGACGATAAGATATCCTTCAAATCGCTATCCTTGATTGAAACATTCCCACCCTTAAGCACTTTAGAAACAACGTTTTGTAAGACAGTTGAGTCACTCATGTCGTTGTCCCAAATTTGCTTCTTCAATTCGGCAGTGTGATCAGACATCTTGCCCTTACCAGGGTTCTTGATCATCCGAATGATTTCGTAACCGTTGCTAGTCTTAACAGCAGAAGTGGTGTATTCACCGTTCTTCAGCTTGAATGCGGCGGTCAAGAATTTAGATGAGTAGCTGGTGTTCGTGTTATCGAAGGCAGCTAACTTCCCACCCTTGTTCTTAGTGGTCGTATCAGTTGAATACTTCTTAGCTAACTTCGTGAAGTTGGCTTGGCTAGAATCCTTCTTCAAGGCGTCTAAGACTTTGTCAGCAGTGGCACTCTTAGCAACTAAGATGTGTTGAACAGTCACTTCAGGTTCGTAAGACTTCCATTGTTTCTTCAAAGCCTTGTCAGTGATCTTAACCTTGTCTTTAACGGCTTCCTTCAATAGTAAGTTAGAACGTAATTGTTCCTTGAAGGTCTTGGTCGTCAAACCATTTTGGGTTAAGACTGTTGAGAATGAACTACCGTATTGTGACTTGTAAGTATTGTATTGCTTCGTAACTTGTTTCGTTGAAACTTTGTCGCCGTAGTCCTTTTCAAGCACCTTGTTTAAAATCATTTGTTGTAAGACTTGCTTACCAGAGGAGGTACCCTTCATACTACTATAATATTGGCTTTCGGTAATTTTACCACCGGAAGTTGTTGCAACGGTCTTGCTACCGCAACCAGCCAAGGTGAAGGTTAGTAAGACACCAGCAAGGGCAATGAGCCATTTCTTCATGCTTAAAACACATCCTATTCTTGAAATCGTTCTGCATCAGCAGACTTCACAGACTACTATACCATAACTATGAAAGCTTCTGCAGGCATATGGAAATCTTTACAAAATATTCAGAGATTTCACAGCGTCTTCATAAAGTTTACCTAATGTGTCAGTGAATTTAAACGAAACCAGCTTGTTCGGATACCAAACAAAAGAATCGTGAAACCAGCAATTAGGGTTTCACGATTCAGGTTTAGGACTGCTGATGAGGGTCAGTATCATCGCCAGTCAGTCGGTCTAAAGTCGACTGCAGATGTTCCGCGCGTTTCTTCATAATCGCCACGTGGGGTTCGATTTGAAACTGAAACTTGTCGAGTTCCGTTTGAATATCATCGAACACTTCAGCAGCATGGGCCATTTGAACACTGAGTTCCGATTGGGCATCACTGAATTCTTCACGGGCATCTTGTAAGTTGTCGGCAGCATCTAAGACGTCTTGGACGTAACTTTTGATGTCATGATACACCGCTTTGGGCGTCTTCTGATTGACCAGCATGTAAGCGGCGGCGCTGAGGCCTAAGCCAATTAGACTGTTGCGAATAAATTTTGCCATGGGCGTCCTCCTCGGTTAGTGTGCTAATTCAGATTTGATGGCATTCTGAAGGCGCGTGTAGTCCGTTTCATCATATTTCTTAGCGTTATCCTTGAAAATCATCCGGAAATCATCCTTATCGCTGTACCGTGGAATCAGATGGAAGTGCGAATGGAAGACGGATTGATAAGCGACCGCACCGTTGTTGTTAACGATGTTCATGCCAATGATGTTTTCGTCAGAAGCCTTGATTGCCCGCGCAATTTCAGGAATCCGTGCAAAAACGATGCTAGCCAGGTCACGATCATAGCCTAAGATGTCAGCGACGTGGGTCTTAGGAACGACTAACGTATGGCCGGGCGTCCCTTGAGAGATATCAAGAAAAGCTTTGACCATGTCGTCTTCGTATACCGTGTAGCTTGGAATATCACCTTTGATAATTTTACAAAAGATACAATCGTCATCGAGTTTTGGTTCAAAAGCTGTCATATGATAACCTTCTTTATTTATTAGTTGGGTTCATTATACACTATCGGCGCGACTGCAATCAAAACACGATGGCGTGGTGGGCGAAAATGCTGAATTTTCTTTAAAGACGATTCGTCTGAATGACTCCAGTACGGATTCCAGCCGGAGCTATGCTATAATAGGAACACTTATATCAACACAGAAAGAGGTTAACGTAATGGCATTAGCGGTACAGCACTTAGTTGGTGGGTATTCGCAAATTCCCGTCCTAAAAGATATCAGTTTTGAAGTCGAACCAGGCGAGCTGGTCGGTTTGATTGGATTAAACGGGGCTGGTAAGTCAACAACTATTAACCATATTATTGGTTTGTTAACGCCGATGAAGGGGACCATCAGTCTCAACGGCGTCACGCTTGCCCAAGACCCACAAGCGTATAAGCGGCAGATCGCTTATATCCCTGAAACACCCATCTTATATGAAGAATTAACACTCAAAGAACATTTAGAAATGACGATGTTGGCCTATGGTTTGGACCAGACCAAGGCATGGCAACGCGCAAACGACCTGCTCAAAACTTTCCGGTTAGCGAATAAGTTAGACTGGTTTCCAGCTAACTTTTCTAAGGGGATGAAGCAAAAGGTCATGATTGTCTGCGCCTTCATTACGGACGCCAAGCTGTTCATCATTGACGAACCATTTCTAGGGCTGGACCCCTTAGCCGTTCATGATTTATTAGCGCTGATTGCGGACGTGAAGCAACAGGGTGCGGCAGTTTTGATGTCGACCCACGTCCTGGATACGGCCGAAAAAGCGTGTGATAAGTTTGTCCTGCTACATGCGGGTGAGGTTCAAACGCAGGGGACGTTCGCGGAAATCAAAGCTAATTATCCGGATGCGGGTGAATCATTGAATGACATCTACCTTTCATTGACCGGGGTGACCCGCGATGAGTGAGTTATTTCAAACCCGGTTACAGCAACACTTGCGACGGATGTTGCGCTACTTGCGGCTGGTCTTTAATGACCACTTCGTTATTGCTCTGATGTTTTTTGTCGGTGGTCTTGGGTTGGCCTATTCCAACTGGCTGAAGACGCTCGGACCACAAAGTACTTGGTTAGTGTACGTCTTAGGCCTCATATTATGGGCTGGCTTGGGGCTGAATCACGTGGCGACGCTGCTAGAACCGGCCGACACGGTGTTCCTGTTACCGCGCGAACACGATGTGCATGACTATCTCGTTCGCGCCTGGCGCTACAGTTGGTGGCTGGCCCAACTCGTGCAAGTTGTTTTGGTTGGACTGACCGTACCGCTGTTGATGATTGTCGATCAGATTACCGGTTGGTCGTTATTGGCACTGCTCGTGACACAGCTTGCGCTCAAGGATGCGCAACTAACGTTAAGTGTGACGCGTCTGTACCAAATCCCGCTGAAGTTGCGGCGTTGGCTGCAGCTGGGCAATTGGGCATTGGCGTTAGTCGTGCTTGCACTCGGTCTGCTGATCACGCCATGGCTCAGCCTGGTGCTTGCGCTAGTGGTAGCTCTCGGACAACGTTTGCTACATCAACGACTTTGGCCGACAACCGTGATTGCTTGGCGGGATGATATTAGGGCCGAGGCCAACCGTATGCTGGGGATCTACCGTTTCTTCAATCTATTCACGGATGTGCCAATGGTCCAGGGCAGTGTCAAACGGCGCCGGTATTTAGATTGGTTACTCAAATGGTTACCGCGCGACCAACAGCACGCCTTTGGCTATTTGTATACCCGCGGCATGTTACGTGGCACCGAATTTAGTGGATTGGTCGTTCGCCTGACCGTCATTGGCGCGATACTGTTGTATTTCAGCGGTCATGGCTGGCTGGCAATGGCATTAGACGTGCTCTTTATTTATTTGATTGGGTTCCAATTGTTGCCGTTTTACAAGCAATACGATAATATAGTTTTTACGCACATTTATCCGTTAACGACGAAACAACGCCTGCAAAACTTCCAACGGCTCTTGCGAAACGTCTTGGGACTGACCGGAATTATCTTTTTAGCGGCGTTTTGGATAAGCAACGCACCGTTAGCTCAGGTGGGCATTTTAGCGGTAATCAACGTCATTGAAATCTATCTCTTAGTTACTTGGTATCTGAAAGTTAGATTAGCTTAAAACCTTGGTGTATCAAGGGTTAAAAAGGACTTGACGGATGCGGTTTTCGTCTATAGAATGTGATTGTTAAGTGAAATAATCATGTTAAGTGAAATGATAATGTGACATTAAATAAATTTTGAGAGGAGTGGGGCTGATGGATTTCGAACTTGATGATGGCTGGGACGTTTATCCGATATATGGGAATACGAATAAGGCTTTCATGGGCAAAAAAAATCACCAACGATTGTTCTTAAAACGAAACGCCTCGCCGTTCCTAGCGGCGCTGTCGATGGAAGAAATTACCCCGCGATTGATCTGGACGAAACGAATCTCAAGTGGGGATACGTTGACGGCCCAAGAGTGGCTAAACGGTCAAACTTTAACGAAGCAACAAATGCGGCTGCCTGATGTGGCGCATTTATTGGCACGTGTGCACAATTCCGAGTTGCTTCACCGGATGTTAAGAAAAGTCGGTGGTCAGAGCGTTCGACCACAAGATTTTATTCAACAATACTTACAAGATTTACCTGATGATTTGAGACATCACCCGCTGATGGCACGGGTCCTAGAAGAATTAAAAGGGACTTTGCCAAGCCTACCCGTTGCAAAATATCGGGTCTGTCATGGGGACCTCAACCATAAGAATTGGTTGTTATCTGATCGCCAGCAGCTCTATTTAGTTGACTGGGATTCCGCACGTTTTGCCGATCCAGCATCAGATATTAGTCTCTTGTTGTGCGAATATATTCCACTCAAGGACTGGCAACAATGGTTTAGTGCTTACGGCGAGACGATGACCACCGCACTACGAACACGGGTCGTGTGGTATGCCAAGATTAATTTGTTGTTGAATATCAAGGACAATTATTATCGGAACCAGTATCATCAGATGAACCATGAAATCATCTTTTTAGAAGAACTATCGCAGTACGAAGTATAATGACAAGTTACCGATAGCCGCGAGTCCCAGTCGGAATTCGCGGCTATTTTACTGAATTAAGCTTAAGAAGGAGTCAACGTTATGCGTGTCAGAAACAAACCATGGGCGCCCAAATTGATTGCGGCCCATCCCGAACTAATTACTGAGGACCCGACGCAATTGAAAGGTCAGTGGCAGAGTCGCTTTGCCAAGCAGCAACCGTTACAGATTGAAGTGGGGAGCGGCAAAGGTCAATTTATTATTGAAATGGCCAAACGCCACCCAGAAATTAATTACGTGGCCATTGAAATTCAAACTTCGGTGATCGCCATTATTTTGAAGAAGTTGGTTGAAGAACCCTTACCAAATCTGCAGTTGGCGCACGCTGATGGCCAAGCAGTGACGGCATTTTTTGAACCCCATGAAGTCGACCGCCTGTACTTGAACTTTTCTGATCCATGGCCGAAGTCGCGTCATGAAAAACGGCGCTTGACCTACAAGTCGTTTCTGGCTGGCTATCGAGAAGTGCTGAAGCCCAATGGCCAGATCGAGTTTAAGACCGACAACCGGGGCCTGTTTGAGTTCTCATTAACGAGTATGAACAACTTCGGCATGCAGTTTGAACAAGTCTGGCTGGACTTGCACGCGGTCGCAACGCCTGAGGACAACGTCGAAACAGAATACGAACAAAAATTCAGCCAATTTGGCCCAATTTATAAGATTATTGCCACATTCCCGGCCAAGTAAGGGGACAATTGCAGCGATGCTCAGTAGAGATCGCTGTTTTTTTGTCGATTCGCGGACTGGCCGAAACTAGGCTAGTGCCATTATGTTGATGAGCTGATGGTGCGCTTGCAACTAAACTTGGCCATGATTGTTCCTGTTCTTCAAAAATGAGTCGATAATGATTAAAAACGATGGTTTTATGATAAAAATAGTGATTGCCGGCTGGAATTGATAAGATAGGTGTAAGCAAGTGCAAGAGATGACGACAGAATGGAGGCGTACAGATGATACAGTTGGAAATTATTATTGAGGGGCTCTTGTTAGGCGCTTTTGCCAAAATCGTGACGCAGCGGTATCGATTCGATTGGTGGGACGGTGGATTCATTGTATGGGCGGTCATCACCGCATTCGTGTGGCCGAATACGGCAATTATGTTATTGGTACCGGGTGTGATGATTTTAATCGGCGGGCCAGACCAAGAGGTGATTGACATCAAGGCGACGGTAGTCCTGAGTTTTGAGTGTACCCTCATCCTGTTGATTGTGAGTCACTTTGCGGCACTGTTCGCTAAGATGATTGGCCAGACTAGTTGGCAGCTCGGGTTGACGATGATACTTGGAATTGCGGTCGGTGGGTTGTTAGCACTGATTTATCGACCGCAAAAGACCGGTCCGGGGCTACAACAGTTTAAGCTTACTGAGGCTGTGTTAGCCGTCGTCACCTTACTGATCGTCTATGAATATCTTAATTTTACCGGTCGTAATTATCCGAAAAGTCCGGGTGTGTTGTTCGACTTAGTCTTCTTTACGACCGTGAGCCTGATTGTGATCTGGTTACAATGGGAACATCACCAAATGCAGCTTAAAACGGCGACTTTGACGCACCAGCAGGAATTATTGGTCAGCAATGGCCGTTATACGGATGAAGTGGAAGCCCATTATGATCAGCTACGACGCTTCCGGCACGATTATCAGAATATGTTGTTGTCGCTTGATGAATACCTGGCTACTGATGATATTGATGGTTTGAAAAAATATTATTACCAAGCTTTGCGTCCCGTCAATTCGTGACTCACTTCGGAAAAATACGCGTTAGAAGATCTGGGCCGGTTACAAGTAAAAGAAATTAAGAGTCTGGTGTTTAATAAACTCAGCGCTGCCCAAGAAACGGGGACCAAGACGCGTTTCGAATGTCGAGAAACCGCCCCGACTGTTGGCGCAGATCCGGTCAGCCTCGTCATCGCGCTGGGAATTGTGCTGGATAATGCCGTCACGGCAACCGCCCACCAGCCTGATTCGGTTATTGAAATGGCCATCATGACTGATGATTACGGCTTAGTATTTGCGGTGCGGAATACCATTCACACGGAATTACCGCCGTTATGGCAATTAAAACGCAAGAATTTCTCAACGAACGGTCCCGGTCGCGGACTCGGGCTAACCAATTTGCAGGCTATCATCGACCAACACGCCGCTTACATGTTGGACACCGCGGTAACGGCACACCACTTTACCCAGAGAATCACAGTCAAACTGGGTGATCATGATGATTGATGTTTATATTTGTGAGGATGACGTCAAACAACTTGAACAGATTCAAACGATCGTGCGCCGCTACCTGATGATTGAAAAACTTGATATGCGGATTGCCATGGCAACGGCCGACCCCCAAGCGATATTAGCAGAGGCCGACAACCAGCATCAACGGTTGTATTTATTGGATATTGAACTCGGCACCCCGATGAATGGGATTGAGTTGGCGCAAAAATTACGCCAGGTCGATGTGAATTGTAAAATCGTCTTTATTACGACGCATGCTGAAATGCTGACCTTGACGTTTAAGTATCAGTTAGAAGTGTTGGATTTCATTATTAAAGACGAGCCAGAAGCGCTACAAGCCCGTCTGATTCAAATTTTAAATTTAGCGCAAACCAGACTAACGTCGTCTCAGCACCACCAAGCGGCGTACGTCCAGTTTAAAGTTGGGGAACAAGTGCGGTCGGTGCGTGCTGATGAGGTCTTGTTCATCGAAAGTGCTCAGGTTCCGCATAAGTTAATCGTTCATATGGCGAATGCACGATTTGAGTACTATGGCACGATTAAGCAGGCAGCGACACTCAATAAAAATTTTTATCGTTGTCATAAATCAATCGTCGTCAATCAGACCTGTATCACTGTGATCAATAAACGGTTGCATCAGCTGACGGTCAGTAATGGTGAAACCATTGATTGTTCGGTTGCTGCCAGCCGCGCACTAGCAAAATTAGTGCGTGTCTCGAAGATGTAAGGAGGAGATTCATTTGTTTAACATAATAACAGGCACGCGTCGTCGTGATTATCGGATGATTGCCATGGTCGCACTGATTTGGTTGTTGCCACAAATCGACCTCGCAATCTCAGCTTATGAAGAATTCAGCAATTATATGGGTGCCAAGTGGTTACTGACGCCAGCACTCGCAACGATGCTCGGAATGGGTGGTCATGGTGCCATCAGTTTACCGGTCCTTTATTTGGGCTTACCAATCATTATTTTGATGTTAGTGGCTGACCGACCAATTAGGACCAAAGCGGCCTGGAAAGCCTCAGCGGGAGGCACCAAGTTGGGCGACCAAGCCATGCGAGTCCGCGATGCAGTGCTGGTGTCAGTGGTCAACTTTGGCGGCTCTTTGGGATTGAATCTAATCCTGGCAATGATCGTTTTTCACAACGGCCGGTCATTTCAGGGCCTGTCCGTGAATGCTGCAAATGGTATTTTTGCTAAGTGGGAGTTGACGCATTCAATTACCGCTGTCCTCATTCGAATCATCTTATTCTTAGCAGTGATTGCCTTCATCACTAGTGTGGCAGTTATTTTAAGCCTAACGATTCAGAATTATGCCATTGTTTACGCACTGACCTTTATCTTATGGATGTTCATGATTCAAATTGGCATTGACCGGGTGCTTCAGCCCTTCACTGAGTACAGTTTGATTACCGGACTGCCAGTGGTTGGGGGGATGTTACTGGCCGGTGGCGTGTTGATTGGCCTTGGGCTAGGCTATCAGCAGTTACAACAGCGGCGGAGAACCAATTATTGACAGGTTATGCTGGTTAGCATTTTGCATTAAGGATGAGTTGAAAACATGTCATTTTTCGAGCCAATAGCACTCATTGCTGAAGGCTGAATGAGGAGGCGCACTGGCTGACGAGTAGTGAGTCAACCAATTGGCACGTTTTTAATCATGATTCAGATCAAATCAACCGCTCCTCGACGGTCGTGCTCAGGTATGCGATACTTGATTTAAGACTAACTTGGAGGGAATCGCATGACAGAACAGTTGCCAAAAGAAATCAAACACGTTTGGGTCGCGAGTATCGTGCTGAGTGGGGGTATCGGGTTGCTGCTGGCAATCGGTGTTTGGTTCGGCCATCTTTGGTGGCATTGGTGGTGGTGGCTAGCAGTAGTCGTTGGCGGTTTAACGATTCTAGATATTATGGTTGAACTTGCAATGGTGCCATATCGGTATGCTTTTTGGCGCTATCAGATTACAACGGATGCCGTGTATTTGCATCATGGTGTGATAATGAAAAGAGTTATTGCGATTCCAATCAGGCGTATTCAAAACGTGACGCTTGAAGCCGGTCCGCTACTGCAGTGGCAACACCTTCAGAAGGTAGTCGTGGCGACTTCTGCTGACAGTTATGAAATTGATGGTGTGGTACCGGAAGTGGCTAATCGATTGCGTGACCGAATCATGCAGCTTGCACGGGAGGCCCGCGATGAAGCCTAATCACTTGTCACCGCTCGCGTTACTACAGTTTAGCTGGCAAGCCATTCAAGTCGCATTTTATCTGGATGTGGGTATCGCCTTTTTAACAATGAAATGGCTAAAATTGTGGGAGCGCTATTCAACGCTAATCGTTAGCCTAATGGGGGTGATTGCTGGTGGCGCATTACTGCTGGCGGCGATTCGTTACTGGCGTTTTACTTATCTATTGACGGATGGCGGTCTTACAATCAATAAGGGCCTTGTTAATCGTCAAGTTCAGCATATCCCTTATCGTCAGATTCAAACGATTCAGCGGCAACAGTCGTGGTTTTTGCAACCTTGGCATCTAGAACAACTGACTATTGATACCGCAGAAAAGGTGAGTGAAGATGACCTCATTCAGTTGCCACTAGTCCGGCAAACGGTCGGGGATGAGTTAATTGCTCATCAGCGTCAAAGTCAAGACGCAACTGCATCCAAGCATAGTGACCAATCGGTACAATCAGAGCCGGCTACACAACGTTTACGGGTCAGCTGGCATGATTTAAACGTGTACGCCCTCAGCTCGGTGAACATCGTTCTAATCATGGGTGTGGTGGCCTGGTTCGGTCAGCAGGTCTTTGATGTTGGTCGTGGTGGTGTTTGGCGACGGATGACCAGTCTAGTGGGTCAGTGGTCGGTTTGGCAAATCAGCATGGTAGTGGGCGTTGTCATGCTTGTCAGTTACGCGTGTGCCTATGCTCAAATCATGGCACAATATTATCATTTTACGATTGAAAGACGTGCCACGGTGGTGACCGTGACGCGGGGCTGGTTGCAACGACGAGAAGCAAGCGTTGCACTATCACGTATCCAAGCTGTCAAATTGCAGCAGAATTGGTTGCGACAGTGGCTATATCTGACCACCGTCCAAGTGGTGACGGCTAGTCAGGTCGGGGATACTGAAGACAATAACGAATTGAAGTTGTTGCCAGTCGTGCCCCAATCACAAGCATTAACAACAGTCAGTCGCTTTATTGACTGGGTACCAACCATGATTACTAATTTAACGTCGCTCGATCGACGAGCACGTTGGGCCGTGATTCGCAATTGCCTGCTGTTATGGAGTAGTTTATTGTTGGTCGTTGGCCTGATTGTTCTAAAAATTGGCCGGCAATCCCTCAGTTGGTTGCTCATCAGTCTACCGATATGGGTCGCCGTTGCGGTGTTGCAGGGCAGCTATGCCAGTCACTGGCGGGGTGCAGCAATCAGTTCAGACGCGATTTTGATTTTAAAAACGAGTCACTTTTTCACTCGGCAACAGTGGGTACTACCGCGTAGTCAAGTTCAGGCACTAATAATTAAGCAAAGCTGGTGGATGCGTGCCAGTCATAGTGCACATCTGCAGGTTTCAATTCGCGATGGCCGCCATGAGCGAACAATTACGGTGCGTTATTTGCCGACGACGATGGTGCGTCAGATTCAAGCATGGTATGTGCCCAATGATAAAGCATTAAATGTAAACTAAAAAACTTTCGCACTTTTCATCATGAAGTGCGAAAGTTTTTTGATTTAAAGTCGGTAAATATCTAAAATACTGCCCGTATTGGCGTCCGCTAAAAATTCGTACTGTACCAGCTGGCCGTCTTCATAACGGGTAATGCCGCCATAGTAGACATCCGTGCGCAAGGCAAATTTTTGTAGTGGCGATTTTTTCATTTCGATCCATGAGCCTTCAATCGGTGCTTCTTTAAGAAAAGCACGTTTCACTTGTCCGAGGATTTGGTTAGGGGTGGGACGGCGCAACCGCTTGAACAGGCCGCCAACGGAAAAGCCCCCGGCGATACCAGCCATCCCAACCGCTAACAGGCCGCCATACTGTAATTGTTTATTCATGATGCTGCGTCTCCTTTCAGCTAACTTGACTAGGAAATGTTTCTTTAAATTTAGTATACCAATGATTGACGAGAATACAAAGAAAAGTCATAATTAATCAGTATGATTTAAGTAAAATACGCTATAATAATATTTGAACGCTAAAAATGAGAGTAAAGGGGTTTCACATGTTAATTACAAGTTATAATCCATCCGAATTAGGTGACACGTTAATCACTATCTTACGACCAGATACGGCCACCCAGACGATTGAAACACATGCCAACGTCACGCGTATTAGTGACGCTGACAGTGGCGAAACCTTGGGCTATAATTTTTTTGACGTTTCCAAGACGCTTGGGTCTTTGGATGTCAATGGTCAAGTTCACTTAACTGCCGAACAAGTTGATCAATTAAATAATTTATTACAAACGAACGATTTTGAGCCTGAATTAGTCTTAGATACAGATCCTAAATTTGTGGTCGGCTACGTCCAATCTGCCGAAGCCCATCCCAAATCTGATCATTTAAAAATTACGAAGACCGACGTTGGTGCTGATGAACCACTCCAAATTGTCAGTGGGTCACCTAACATGCAGGCGGATATTTTAGTTGTGGTTGCCAAAGTCGGTGCCATGATGCCAAACGGTTTGATTATTTGGCCCGGTGAATTGCGGGGCGTTAAGAGTAACGGCATGATCGTCTCTGGACGTGAATTACAACTGCCAAACGTGCCACAACGTCCCGGCGCGTTAATTTTGCCAGCAGACTATCAACCAGTCGGCGCAGCCTTTGATTTCGACCGCGCCCAAACGTTATTTACTGCTTAGACTTGCAGACATTAAAAATTAGGATGATTGAAAATGAACCATTATGATGGCCCGGCATTTTTCCGGAAATATCGATATAATCAACGACAAATGAATAATTCAGCGGCCAGTCAATCAACTCCAACAGCAGTGTCGGCTAGTTCTCAAGCGGCCTCTAGCGCTGCCAGTGCCGTTGAAACGCCTGCCCGCGCGGCGAGTCCTGTCCGTTCAAGCAGTGCTGGTGCGGATACCACAACGCTGTTCAATGGCGGCACCCATGGCGATTTCCATCCATCACGGGTCCCCGCACAGTTGACCAGTGCGTTAACTAATGGGGGCATTATTCAGGATAACGATGATCGTAATTACTTAGAAATTCAAGCCAGCTTGCACAAACGGCCTGAATCGTTTCTATTGTTTGCAGACGAGACGACGGCCGATTTGCCACTAGTCGACTTACAAGCGCCACAGACGAGTGCGTCATCGTTCAGCCAAACGCCATTAAGTCAGGCATCATCAAACAAGGCGGACAGCGCTATGTCTAATGAGCCAACTCGTCAGTCGATGGCTGCTACTTCGGCAAACGCGTCTGAGGCCACCGCAACTGCTGAACAGTCTGCAGCTGCATCGCAGGCAACGGTTGCAACTGCGAGCGTAGCGCCAACTGAGGTGTTTGAACCGAGTGATCCTGAGTTAGCGGCCTCAGCAGCGGCGATTAATCAGTCACGTGCAGCTGAATCTCAAGTCGCACGGCCAACGGAAATCTTCGAACCGAGTGATCCTGAATTAGCAGCTTCAGCAGCGGCCGTTAATCAGTCGCATGTCGCTGAGCCTCAAGTCGCACGGCCAACGGAAGTCTTCGAGCCGAGTGCCCCTGAGTTAGCAGCCTCGGCAGCGGCGCTCAATCAGCCACATGTCACTGAGCCTCAAGCCGCACGGCCGACAGAAGTGTTTGAACCGAGTGATCCTGAACTAGCGGCGTCAGCAGCCCAAGTTAATGCCCAATCAGCTGATTCGACAACGGATGCGGCAAGCGAAAGTGCGGCGGCTAAACCCGCCCATGGCTTAGGACTGTCCCTCGGCGATATTATGACCGCGGAGCACGATGCACAGGCGGATTTGGCATTGTTTAAGGACCAGCCGGCAACAACTTCAGAAGCAGCGGCACCGGTATCTTCAGCTGCCAAAACTTCAGACGCAAATCGCCTCGTGTCAGCTGCCGCAGATTCTGCAACACAGGAGTCTGAAGTGACTGATCAACATTCGTCAGAAGTAACAGAATATTCAGAAGTACCAGTTGGTTCCGAAGCGTCCGATGAATCGGATGATTTTAATGGACAAGCGCAATCGACATCAAATACAGAAGCCGGTTCACAATCGACAGATTCCATCACGCACAATAACGGGAGTGGGGGAGCGTCAACAGCTCCTCGTTCGCAGGCGCCACAACCCGATGAGCTGTATCAGCCAGTCGGTATGCGGCCCGCATCGAGTACGGCCGTGACGCCAGTTTCAACAACCGCATCCGCGACGACTTCCGCAACGTCTGTTCATCAAAGTCACGCTGACGCCACGACGGGAAATCGGCCAGCACCGTCAACCGCGGCAACTTCTGCGGTAACGGCACCGACGCCACATGCCACTGTTGAACAGACTTCTGATGAAGACCAGCCGGAATTAGTGCAAAGTGGTGAATCGGCAGCGCCAGTGTTGGAAGATAAAGAGCTGGCGGCGTACCATTTGCCACCATTGAACCTGTTGAAGGCGCCAATCGTGCCGAATGAATCTGAAATGGATGATTGGATCGAACAAAAAGCCAGTGCTTTAGATGAATCGCTGGATGCGTTTGGCGTCAATGCCAACGTGGTCGACTGGACGATTGGTCCGACCGTGACACAGTTTCAGGTCAAGCTCGCCCGCGGTGTCAAAGTCAGCAAGATTACTAACTTAAATGATGATTTGAAGTTGGCCTTAGCGGCGAAGGACATCCGAATCGAAGCGCCAATTCCTGGCCGTAACACGGTTGGCATTGAAATTCCAAACATGAAGTCACGGCCAGTCATGCTGTCAGAGGTACTGGATACGGATAAGTTCCGGCAGTCTAAATCCCCATTGACAGTCGCACTCGGTGTTGATTTATTCGGCAAACCACAAGTGACCGATTTACGTAAGATGCCGCATGGGTTGATTGCGGGGGCTACGGGTTCCGGTAAATCAGTCTTCATCAACAGTATTTTAGTTTCGATTTTGTACAAGGCCAACCCGCAACAGGTCAAGCTATTGTTAATTGACCCGAAAGCCGTGG
Organism: Lactiplantibacillus sp. 7.2.4; assembly: GCF_018991185.1. Taxonomy (NCBI): domain Bacteria; kingdom Bacillati; phylum Bacillota; class Bacilli; order Lactobacillales; family Lactobacillaceae; genus Lactiplantibacillus; species Lactiplantibacillus sp. 7.2.4. The sequence goes on along the minus strand of NZ_JAGYGS010000004.1, from coordinate 93,680 downwards.
AATTGGCACCGTACAATGAAATCCCGCACTTACTAGCACCAGTTATCTCAGAACCGAAGGCCGCTTCGGCCGCTCTTAAATGGGTCGTCGATGAAATGGATAATCGGTATGATAAGCTGGCAGCGGGTGGGGCGCGCAATATTGAGCAGTTTAATCAGCTGGCCGAAGAACATCATGAACCTGGCTTGAAAATGCCGTACATCGTGATCGTCATCGACGAATTAGCAGACTTGATGATGGTCGCGTCGAGTGAAGTGCAAGATTACATTGCGCGAATCACGCAGAAGGCCCGGGCAGCCGGGATTCATTTGCTGGTTGCCACCCAACGGCCGAGTGTCGACGTGGTGACTGGGTTGATCAAGAACAACATTCCGACCCGGGTCGCCTTCATGGTTGCGAGTCAAATTGACTCGCGGACGATTCTGGATAGTAGTGGCGCTGAACGCTTGCTTGGCCGTGGGGACATGCTGTACCTCGGTAATGGTCAAAGTAACGCCGTTCGCTTGCAAGGAACCTTCGTGGATAGCGAAATTGATTCGATTACTCAGTTTGTTCGCGACCAAGCCGCGCCACACTACGAGTTTCAGCCGGATAGTTTGTTGAAACACGAGGAGGCGGCTCGTAATGAGGACGACTTGATGCCAGAAGCCTTGGCCTATATTGCCAATGAAGACACGATGTCGACGTCCAAGTTGCAACGGAACTTCTCAATCGGCTACAACCGCGCGGCAAACATTATCGATGATTTGGAGAACCGCGGCTACGTTTCAGCGGCCAAAGGATCCAAACCACGTGATGTCTACTTTACTGCGGATGATTTAACTAGATTACAAGCCAATTCATAATTAAAAATAAACGATTCACCGGATGATTGATGAATTGTGAATATGGGAGATTATTTCATAATGGATAAAACGACGGTTTACTATTTTGTTGGGATCAAGGGTTCTGGGATGAGCTCGTTAGCGTTAATTTTGCACGATAAGGGTTATCAAGTGGAAGGCTCTGATATCGAGCAATATACGTTTACCCAAAAGGGCTTAGCCGCAGCCGGTATCAAAATGTTGCCATTCTCAGAGGAAAATATTCATGAAGGTTTGACGGTGATTGCTGGGAATTCCTTTACGGATGACCATCCTGAAATCAAGAAGGCCCGGGAGATGGGCTTACCAGTCTACCGTTATCACGAATTCTTGGGTAAATTGATGGAAGGCTTCACGAGTATTGGGGTTGCCGGCACACACGGTAAGACCTCAACGACTGGCTTGCTTTCACACGTTTTGAGTCACATTGCACCAACGAGTTACTTGATTGGTGATGGGACGGGTAAAGGCACGCCGGATGCCCGCTTCTTCGTCTTTGAAGCGGATGAATATCGCCGGCACTTTGTGGCTTACCATCCCGATTATGCGATTATGACCAACGTCGATTTTGACCATCCAGACTATTACAAGGATTTGGCCGACGTTCAATCTGCCTTCCAACAATTTGGTAATCAAGTTAAGAAGGGTATTTTTGCCTGGGGTGACGATGAAAGCCTGCGTAATTTGAACGTTGATACACCAATTTACTATTACGGGACTAGTGATCGTGATGATTTCCAGGCCGTCAATATTCAACGGACGACGAAGGGGTCTTCATTTGAAGTCAAGTACCATGACGAATCATTGGGTGAGTTCGAAATTCCATTGTTCGGTGAACATAATGTTCTGAATAGTACGGCCGTCATTGCGGTGGCGTACTTTGAAAAGGTCAACTTAGACGAAATCCGACGTGAATTGTTGGACTTCAGTGGGGTTAAACGGCGCTTCTCTGAACATGAAGTCGGCGATATGGTCATGATTGACGACTATGCGCATCATCCATCTGAAATCAAAGCGACGCTGGATGCCGCACGCCAAAAGTACCCGGATAAGGAAATTTTGGCCGTGTTCCAACCACATACGTTCTCACGGACTAAGGCTTTGATGGACGGGTTCGCCAAGAGCTTAAGTATGGCTGACCACGTCTTCTTAACGAATATTTTCAGTTCAGCCCGTGAAAAATCTGGCGATGTGTCATCGAAGGATTTAGCTGCCAAGTTGCCAAATGGCGGTGAGATCATTACGACTGATGATATGTCTGCATTGACGGCTTACCATAATGCTGTTGCAGTCTTTATGGGTGCCGGTGACATTCAGAAGTATGAAAAGATTTATGAAGATCAAATGAAATAGAGATAATTTAAAGCGCTCCGCTCTTTTGCGGGGCGCTTTTCTTCATGCGACGAGACTAAAAAGTCGCCACCAACATTCAAACGATGTCGATGGCGACTTTTTTGGTGCTGTTTAAATCTAGCGGCTGGCTGGCGCAACAACATTAACCATGCTGTTTCTGCGCCTTATTGAGCATTTTCTTGGCTTCACAGTCATAATCACATGCCGCACATTTGCCTTTCTTAGCCCGCTTGACGACCCGGACGATTTGATAGCCGGCTGCGCCAATAATCAGTGCAATAATCAAAATATTAATTAATAATGCCATTTGAATCAGACTCCTTTGAGATTTGGTTGGTAAGTGTGGTCATCATAAATACTAAGTTAAGTGGGTTGTGTTGGCTAATTTGTCATCAGTTACAAGTGGAGCAGGTCGTTTCTAAAGTTCGATGGTAGCCGGCACCGAGAGTCGAATCAGGGAGCGCATCAGTTGGCCATCAGTCAACCTACCCAGTCATCCATAACGTTAAATAAACAAACTGCCGACTTGATAAATAATGAAGGCTAAGCCATACGCAATTGCGAGACTGGAGAATACCGAGTAGACGGCCCATTTTGTGGAACCAGTCTCGGACTTGATCGTCCCAATCGTGGCAAAGCAGGGCACGTACAGTAGGATAAAGACCAGCATCGCGTAAGCGGATAGTGGGGTGAAAAAGCGCCCCATCATCGCAATCAACCTAGCTTGATTGGCACTGTGGAACATTACCATCATGCTGGAACTGATGACTTCTTTGGCGAGAATCCCGGTGAATAGTGCGGAGATCACTTGCCAGGCAGTGACGCCAAGTGGTGCGAACAGCGGCAGCAAGGTTTTACCAAGTGTGGCTGCAAAGCTGCGGTCGATATCGTTGACTAAGCCGCTGGTCCCAAATGAAGAGAGCAACCAAATCAAGACGGTCCCTGTAAAAATAATAGTCCCGGCTTTTTTGATGAAGCCCTTGCCCTTATCCCAGGTGCCACGCCAGATGATGTCGGCGCGTGGAATGTGGTACTGCGGAAGTTCAACGATGAAGACTGAACTATCGTCGACGTTGAAAATGACTTGGTAGAATTTCGCCATCGCGAGTGCCACCGCGATACCGAGAAAGTAAATCGATAAGACGATCAGCGCTTGGTTACTCGGGAAGAACGCGGCGACGAACAGACTATAAATCGGGAGACGGGCTGAACAGCTCATAAACGGTGAAATCAACGTGGTGATCAACCGTTCCTTGGGCTGTTCAATCGTCCGCGCTGCCATGATTCCGGTCACGTTGCAGCCAAAGCCAATGATCAGTGGGATAAAAGCCTTCCCGTTTAACCCAATCATCTGCATCAAACGGTCGGTGACTAGTGCGGCCCGCGCCATGTAGCCAGAATCTTCCAAAATCGAGATACATGCGAATAAAACGAAAATTTGTGGAATGAAGACTAAGACACCACCAACGCCGCCAATCAGTCCGTTGACGATGAGTGACCGTAAAATCGGTATCGCACCGGCAATCGTTAACCAATGGCTGACCGTCGTCGATAACGGCCCCGAAACGAAGCCATCCAGTAAATCTGACAGTGGCGTGCCAATCCAATCGAATGAGAGCTTGAACATCAAGTAGAAGATACCGACAAAGACGGGCAGTCCGAGTAACGGATGAGTGATCCACTTGTCGATTTTGGCCGTCATTTCAACGTGACTGGTGCTGGCGAGATTCTGACTGGCGCTCGCTAACGTCTGCTCGATAAAAGTCAGCCGGGTTTGAAAAATCTGGTCGTCAAATTGCTGTGCATCGTAATAAGCGGCCTGACTCAGGAGTGGTTTTAAATCCAACTGCTTGGCGTATGTGCGAATCCGTTTGTTTTGATTAATGAATTGAATCGTGAGCCACCGCGCAAAGTCGGGGGTGCAGTCGTAATCATTCACGAGTTGATTGCTGGCCTGACGAATCGCCTGTTCGATCATGAACGGATAGTTGAGCTTGAGCGGACTCGCGGCGGGCGTGGGTGCTGCTAATAATTCTTCACGTAGCTGGGTTAACCCTTCCTTATTACGTGCGTTGGTCGCTTTGATCTGACAACCTAATTGTTGTGCAAGCGTCTTAAAATCATAGTAGTGGCCGGTGCGCTTCAAATCGTCAATCATGTTGAGTGCGATGATCACCGGGGCACCGAATTCTAGGACTTCAATTGATAGTAGCAAGTTTCGTTTGAGCTGACTGGCGTTAGTGACATTTAAAATCAGGTCAGGGTGATTGTGCAGTAAGTAGTTCGTCACCACGGCCTCGTCTTTGGTGATCGGATTCAGCGAGTAAACGCCGGGTAGGTCGACGACTTCCACTTCAGAATGACGAATGCGACCCATTTTCTTCTCAACCGTGACGCCCGTCCAGTTGCCGACGTACGCGTACTTGTCCGTCAATTCGTTGAACAGCGTGGTCTTGCCAGTATTCGGATTTCCTAATAGTGCGACGGTTGTCATGTCACTTGCCTCCAATTAACGTCTGGAACACCGTATAGCGAATGCCGATACGTTGCTGGTCGATTTGAATAATCACTGGGCCGTGAAACGGGTAGTAGCGGACTGGCACGAGTTGGCTGCCAACGTGTAGTCCTAAACTGTGCAAACGTTGGACGGTTTGCTCATCCAAACCTGTGAATTGTTGAATATGTAACTGCGAGCTTGTGACTGATTGACTTAGCATGTGACTCAGTCCTTTCTGAATATTCCTATCGTGAATAATTCGTCAAAAATATTATACCTACATGATAGCATGAAAGGGCTTTTAATAATATGGGGAAAAGCCTTATTTTCTTTTGAAATGAAAACGGTTATACTTTAGGTATAGAATACAGAAAGCCCGATTTTTCGGTATTTTTGTTGAAGCTGTTAACGATTCGTTATATACGAAAGGAATAACGGCTAGCGTTATAAATTGAATTGTGGAGGATGATTTACATGGCAACCTTGGAAGTTAAAGATTTACACGTTGAAGTGACGGATGATGAGCAACAGAAGTCTCGTGAAATTCTAAAAGGCGTTAATTTATCGATGAAGACCGGTGAAATTCACGCGATTATGGGCCCAAATGGGACGGGTAAGTCCACTTTATCACAAACTATTATGGGACAACCAGCTTACCATGTGACGCAGGGGGACATCCTATTAAATGGTGAAAGTATCGTCAACATGCCAGTCGATGAACGGGCACGTAAAGGCCTCTTCTTGGGCATGCAGTATCCAGCTGAAATCCAAGGGGTCACGAACGCCGAATTTTTACGGGCAGCGATGAACGCGCGGCGAGCTGAAGACGATCAAATTTCGGTCATGGCCTTCTTAAAAGAGTTAGATAAGAATTTGGCCTTACTAAATATGAGTGAATCGATGACGGAACGGTATCTGAACGAAGGCTTCTCCGGTGGTGAAAAGAAACGGAACGAAATTTTGCAATTATTGATGATCAAGCCATCCTTCGCTTTACTTGATGAAATCGACTCTGGACTCGATATCGATGCCCTCCAAGTGGTTTCAAAAGGGGTGAACTCAATGCGCGGCGATGATTTTGGTTCATTGATTATTACCCACTATCAACGACTACTGAACTACATCGTGCCAGACGTTGTTCACGTTATGATGGGTGGCCGGATCGTGAAGACCGGTGGCGCTGACTTAGCCAAGACGCTTGAAAAAGAAGGTTACGCTGGATTACGTGATGATTTGAACTTGGACGTCAAGCTTGTTGATGACGAAGACTAGGGGGTGTGAAGCGATGGAAGCAACTGCTGATTATGAAGCAATCAAAACAACGTTAGCTGACGCGGCTAACGAACACGGCGAACCGCACTGGCTCGTTGAACGGCGGTTAGCCGCTGTCGATGCGATGCAGGGCTTGGCCGTTCCAAAAGCCGACCGGTTCAGCATTCGAGACTGGCCGCTCACCCCAACGGAGCAACCCTTAAAGTTCAGTCGCTCAGACCGGACGCTGGCAACCGACGTGACCGCTGAAGAAGGTCACATCCAAATCGTGCAGGTCGGTCAGACAACGGTGACGGTCAACTTGCCAGATGAACTCGACGAACAAGGCGTGATTTTGACCGACATGTTCACCGCTTTTCGTGAACATCCGCAATTAACTGAAAAACACTTTATGGCCAAAGTCGTTAAAACGGATGAAGACCGCCTGACTAGTTATCACACCGCCTTTTTGAATGCGGGGGTCTTTCTCTACGTTCCGAGGGGTGTCACGATTAAAGCGCCCATTGAAATCAACACGATTCAAGACAGCACCCGCACCCAGCCACTGGTCAGCCACGTGCTGATCGTGGCGGAAGCGGACAGCCACTTTGCCGTTACCCAACACCTCACGACTAAGGGGGATGTGACTAACATTGCCAACTGTGTCGTTGAAATCTTAGCGCGTGGTGACAGTGAAGTGCACTATTCCGCTTTTGACGAACTCGGTGCCAATACGACGGCTTACCTCAATCGGCGGGCGTCAATCAGCCGTGGGGCAAAAGTCGACTGGGCGATTGGGATGATGAACAATGGCAATACCTTTGGTGATTTTGATTCCGAACTAATTGGTGAAGGCGCCAAGTCGGATGCCAAAGTCATTACGGTCACCACTAAGTCGCAAGATGTCTGCATCAATACCCGGGTCACTAATCGCGGCAAGAAGACCGATGGCAACATCGTTCAACGCGGGGTCATCATGGAAAAATCAAATCTGATTTTTAATGGGATCGGTCATATTATCCACGGTGCATCTGGCGCCCATGCCGAACAAGAAAATCGGGTGTTGATGATGTCCGATGATGCCCATGGGGATGCCAACCCAATCTTGTTGATTGATGAAAACGATGTCTTGGCCGGGCACGCAGCCAGTGTCGGTCAAATCGACCAGAATCAGATGTACTACTTGATGAGTCGGGGAATCGACAAGGCCCAAGCCCAGCGACTCGTTATTCGGGGATTCTTGAGTACCGTGATTGGTGCGATCCCATCGAAGACGGTCCGGACGCGGCTGACGAATACGATTGAAAGGAAGCTTGAAGATGGTATCGAACTTTGAGGAACATCGCGCAGATTTTCCAATTTTAGATCAGCAAGTCAACGATGAACGACTCGTCTACCTCGATAACGCGGCGACCGCGCAACGGCCCAATCAGGTGGTTGACGCCCTGGTTCATTTTTATCAACACGACAATGCCAACGTGCACCGCGGTGTCCATACTTTAGCTGAACGGGCGACGACACAATATGAAGCCGCTCGCGCCAAGGTTCAAGCGTTCATCAACGCACCGAAAACTGATGAGATCGTCTTCACGAAGGGCACGACCGATAGTTTGAACTTGATTGCGAGCACTTATGGTGAAGCCAACATTCAGGCCGGCGATGAAATCGTGATTTCAATCATGGAACATCACAGCAATTTGATTCCGTGGCAGCAGTTGGCCCTCAAAAAGCACGCGACCTTAAAATACATCGAGTTGACACCGACCGGCGAATTGGACCTGGCGGATGCGCAACAAAAGATTACGGCTAAAACGAAAATTGTCTCAGTCACGCATGCCAGCAACGTGTTGGGTACGGTCAATCCAATCAAAGAATTGGCACAACTGGCGCACGCAAATGGCGCCGTTATGATTGCGGACGGGGCCCAAGCAGCGCCACATATGCCAGTCGATGTCCAAGACCTCGACGTTGATTTTTACGCCTTCTCAGGTCATAAAATGATGGGGCCAACTGGTATCGGTGTCCTCTATGGCCGCGAAGCCCTATTACAAGCGATGCCACCGTATCAATATGGCGGTGAGATGATTGGTTTCGTTCATCGTGACAATAGTACGTGGGCAGAATTGCCTTGGAAATTCGAGGCCGGGACACAAAATATCGCTGGTGCGATTGGATTAGGCGCCGCCATCGATTATTTGAACGCGATTGGCATGGCCCAGGTCCAAGCCCATGAGCAGCAGTTGGTCGATTACTTATTACCGAAGCTGATTGCGATGCCGGGCGTGACCGTTTACGGCCCTCAAGATCCACAACGGCATACCGGGGTGATTGCCTTCAATATTGATGGGCTACATCCGCACGATGCCGCAACCGCGCTGGATATGGAAGGCGTAGCGGTTCGTGCTGGTCATCACTGTGCGCAACCGCTGATGGAAGCACTCGGGGTGGTGGCGACCGCCCGCGCTAGTTTTTATCTATACAACACGCAAGCTGACGCTGACCAACTATTAACGTCACTCCAAGCAACAAAGGAGTTTTTCAAACATGGGACTGTCTAAATTAAGCGGCTTGTATCGTGAAGTGATTCTCGATCACGGTGATCATCCGCATCATAAAAATGCGCTCCCAAATGCGACGCACGCGATTACCTTAAAGAACCCGACCTGTGGCGATGTGATCAACTTATCGATTCAATTAGATGACACAGACAAGATTGAAGACATCGGCTTTACCGGGGAAGGTTGTACGATCAGCCAAGCATCCGCCAGTATGATGACCGATGCCGTGATGGGTAAGTCGAAGGAACAGGCCTTGGCAATGGCGAAGACCTTTTCGGACATGGCAATTGGCAAGCAGCATTCACAAGCGGATATCGACGCCTTAGAAGATGCCGCCATTTTATCAAATATTATGCAATTTCCGGCACGTATCAAATGTGCCACGCTAGCTTGGTGGGCCTTGCAACGCGCATTGCTCGCTGAAAATGGCAAAGAGGAGGAATCAGAAGTATGAGTGAAGTACCTGACGTGGTCAAAAATGACCGTGATTATGAATATGGGTTCCATGATGATGTGCAACCAGCTTATTCGACTGGCCGTGGCCTAACAGAGGAGACGGTGCGCGAGATTTCAGCGGCCAAGCACGAACCACAATGGATGCTAGATTATCGGCTGAACGCTTATCATGAATATTTGAAGATGCCGATGCCGAAGTTTGGTCCTGATTTGACCAAGCTGGATTTGAAGGACATGTTGTACTACCAGAAGATGACGGACAAGAAGTTCCGTGACTGGGATGAAGTGCCTGCTGATTTGAAACGGACGTTTGACCGGCTGGGTGTGCCGGAAGCTGAACGTAAATATTTGGCCGGTTCATCCGCACAATACGAATCCGAAGTGGTTTATCACAACATGCGTCAAGATTTCGAAAAGCTTGGCATCATTTTTACGGATACCGATACGGCCTTACACGACTATCCAGAACTCTTCAAGAAGTGGTTCGGCAAGCTCGTTAAGCCAACCGATAACAAGTTTGCGGCCCTAAATGCTGCCGTTTGGTCCGGGGGCTCATTTATTTACGTGCCGAAGGGTGTTCAGACCAAGACGCCAATTCAATCCTACTTCCGGTTAAACGCTGAAAACTCCGGTCAATTTGAACGGACCTTGATCATCGTGGAAGACGGCGCCAGTGTGGATTACGTTGAAGGTTGTACGGCACCTAACTATTCATCAGATAGTTTGCATGCCGCCGTCGTGGAAGTCAACGTTGAACCCAACGCTTATTGCCGCTATACGACGATTCAAAATTGGTCGGATAACGTGTACAGTTTGGAAACCAAACGGGCTGCGGCCGCTGAAAACGCGACGATGGAATGGGTCGACGGTAACTTAGGTTCTAAAGTCACGATGAAGTACCCGAGCGTTTATTTGAACGGTGAAGGTGCGCGCGGCACGATGTTGTCGATTGCGGTCGCTAGCAACGGGATCCACCAAGATTCTGGGGCGCGGATGATCCACAACGCCAAGAACACGTCCAGTTCGATCGTTTCCAAATCAATCGCCAAGACTGGCGGGGCGACTGATTATCGCGGAACGGTGCGGTTCGCCAAACATTCTGACGGCTCTAAGGCCCACGTGGAATGTGACACGATCATCATGGATGACCAATCCTCTTCGAACACGATTCCGTATAACGAAATTGATAGTGCCAATGTTGCCATGGAACACGAAGCCAAAGTTTCGAAGATTTCGGAAGAACAACTCTATTACTTGATGAGTCGTGGAATTTCAGAAGCTAAGGCCACTGAAATGATCATCATGGGCTTCGTTGAACCATTTACCAAGCAATTACCAATGGAATACGCGGTCGAATTGAACCGGTTGATTAGTTTTGAAATGGAAGGTTCAATCGGTTAATTCGGTTACTTTGGAGTAGGCATATGAAGAAAACACAACGAATTTTACTGGGACTGGCGCTCGTTTTCGGAATCAGTGTCGCTGCGGGTTGTCAGTCTCAGACGAAACCAGCTAAATCGACGGCCGCGGCTTCTTCAACGACGCGCACGGTCACCGATATGAGTGGTAAACGGGTTCAGTTACCGGCTAAAGTCACGCGGGTCGCAGATTTATGGCACGCCAATAACCAAGTGGTCTTGTTACTCGGTGGTCAGAAGAAGCTAGTCGCGACGACTCAGATGATCAAGCAGTCACCGTGGTTCAAGACGATTGATCCCAGCATCAGCAAAGTCACCGCACCGTTTGCGGGCGACGACTTGCAGTCCGAGGAACTCCTGAAGACCAAGCCGGATGTCGTGATTGCGGCGGACCCGGCCCAAATCAAGCAGGCGAAGAAGACAAAGGTGCCCACGGTCAACGCGATGTATCAGACGTTTGCTGGACTGCGGCGGTCGGTCAATCTGACGGCACAAGTCCTCGGTGGCCAGGCACCTAAAGTGGCGAAACGCTATCAACGCTTACTGAATGGCAACTTGGCATACGTTAAGCGGCAGCTGAAAGGCGTGACGACCAAACCAAAAGTGTTGCATTTTGTGAACGCGACTAACCTGAATCAGGTCGATGGAACTGGTACGATCGTCGATGAATGGATCAAAGCTGCCGGGGGTCAGAACGCCTTGAAGCAATCCGGCAATATGATTTCCGTCACAACGGAGACCCTGGCGAAGTCGAATCCGGACGTGATTATCGTCGGTAGTGCCACCACCGCTCAAGCTCGAGCTGCGCTGAAGAAGAACGCGGTCTTGAGTAAGCTCAAGGCGGTCAAGACTAATCACGTGTATGGTAATCCGCAGGGAACCTTCCCGTGGGATCGCTATAGCGCGGAGGAAGCCTTGCAAGTCTTCTGGGCCGCACAAAAACTACATCCAGCTCAGTTTAAACAACTGGATATGGTTGCCAAGACGAAGGCCTTTTATCAGGAATTTTATCATTATCAATTGAGTACCGCCCAGACCAACCGACTGTTGAGCGGGGCGTCGACGCCTAAGTAAATAAATCGGGCGCACAATGAAAAAGCTAAGCGAACCAACTGACGAGAGCCTTCTCGTGGTTGGTTCGCTTAGCTTTTTTCGGGTGTACGGTTATTTGCGTTTTGAATTTCGAACGCTGGTCGCGGTAGCCTGATGAGCGGTACGACGTCGGGTGCTACGTGATTGGCGATAAGTTGAATTCAACTGGCGAGCAAACGATTAAGCGACCTGTTGCGGTTAATTTACGATCAGTCGCCTTGAAAAATCGAGTGGTGAAGGTCGGCGGCCAAATGCTTAATGTGAACACGGTCAGCATTGCCGAGTCTTCTCTTGCACTTGCTCACTAACCAGCAAATCGTTAAAATTCACAAATCATCCGCCCAAGCTCAGGGACGTACAACAGGTGTAGTTTGGTCTGGTAGGTGGCTTGCAGCCGTTCTTCGGTCAATAGTTCGACGCCACCCGTCCGAAAGTCGCCGTGCGCGCCAAACAAGCCGACGTGCTGCTTCAAAATCAGAGCATGGTTGGGATTGTGGGTCGTTAAAATCACCGCAATGCCAGATGCAGCAAGCTGTTGTACCAGTTGTAAAATCTGTTGCTGACGTCCAAAATCCAAGGCGGCGGTCGGCTCGTCCAGAATGATCAGTTGTGGTTGTTGGACTAACGCGCGGGCAATCGTGACCAACTGAGCTTGCCCACCACTCAAGGTATTGATGGCGCGGCCCGCTAAGGCAGTCAAGTGAAGTTGAGCCAAGACGTCGTTCGCTAATTCTTCATCAGTGGCGCCTGGAGACTGGGCAAAATTCAGATATGGTGTCCGACCCGTTAGTAAATAATCGCGTACACTCAGGCTAGTCGTCACCGGGATGGTCTGCGGCACGTACGCAATGATTTGCGCGCGTTGTTTGGGCGTCAGTGCTGCTAATGGTTGTCCGATGAGTTCAAGTTGGCCGGCTGTCGGTGTCAACAGGCCCAACAGACATTTCAAAAGTGTGGATTTGCCGATGCCGTTGGGTCCAAGTAACGTCAAGACTTGGCCACGGGCCAGTTCGAGATTTAAATCAGTGAACAAGTCGGGCTGTTGGCCATAGTGGAAGGCCAGGTGTTTGCCAGATAATAGTGCGGTCATAGGGCCACCTTCTTTGAAAGTAAGATTGCAATAAAAATCGGGGTGCCGATAAAGCCAGTCAAAATGCTGAGCGGGATCTCGCCAGCAGACAGCGTCCGGGCGAGCGTGTCGACGACTAATAAAAAGATGGCACCAATCAATCCAGCCAGTGGCAGGGACCACTTGGTGTTTTCACCAATCACGATGCGTGCCATGTGCGGGACAATCAGGCCAATCCAGCCAATCGTTCCGCTCAAACAAACTGCGCTGGCTGTCAGCATCGTTGCGCTCAGGATGACTAGGCCACGTTCCAAACGAACGTTGATCCCTTGGGCCAGTGCGACCTGATTGCCCAACGCCAATACCGTCAGTCGCCAGCGCATGATCAGTAAAATGAGCATGCCGATAATAAATAGCGGTAGAACGGCACCAAGACTGCCGAGATTGACTTTTGCTAGACTTCCAAGTTGCCAGTAGACGATGTCTTGTAACTGCGAATCAGGGTCAGCCAGATATTTGAGTAAGCCTAAAATTGCTTGCATCAGTCCGCTGATCACGATTCCGGCTAGGACTAACGCCAAGGTGCTCGACTGATGAATCAGCCGTGGAATGCCGACACTGAGCAATACGGCCACGAGTCCGAGGACGAACGCCAATAGTTGTGTGCCGACCGTGTGCCAACCCAGTAAAATTGCGAGGGCGGCCCCCACTGCGGCCCCATTTGAGACACCGAGCAGGTCGGGCGAAACCAGTGGATTTTGAAAGATACTTTGGTAGGCCGTCCCAGAGATGGCCAAGGCGGCGCCGATTGCAACTGCCGCTAGAATCCGGGGTAAACGGAGACTGAATACAATATTGTGAATGACTGGACTAACGGTAGCTTGTCCCGTTAAGGTAGCGGTTAGTTCTTGTAGGCTCAATTGATAGCGTCCCAGGCAGAGCGCAACGAACATCAGGACGAGTAACGTCACCAGTGCGAGCGTCAAAATACCATAACCACGTGTACGAGTTTTAACCATTCGCTAGACCTCCAGTTGCGTGGCGGTTTGAATCAAACTAGTGGTAAACGCCGCCAGCCGTTGTTCGTCTTCAGCTTCCGGATGTAAATCGATGAAGACTGGTTGCGCCCCACGTGTGGCCTTCGTACCCGCAAGTTGTTGGTCAAATTCCGTGACGGCTTTGCAGTATTCATCCGCATACCATTCATCACCGGACCCGGCGACGCCAAAGACGACACCGGCCAAATCCGCATCTAGTAAGTCTTCATAAAAATCGAGACCTTCTTCGGGTAAATCGCCCTCACCATACGTGTAGGGGACGACAATCGCCAAATCTGCGGATGAGAGTTCAAAGGCGTCCGCCTGACTGATTTCAATCAGCTGAGTCTGAACCCCCTGTTCCTGTAGTTGTTTTTGAATAATTTCAGCAACTTCTTCATTGTTGCCAGTTAATGAAGCGTAGATAATCGTTGCGTTCATGGTGGATTCCTCCTCTGTTATACCGAATGGTCACTGGACCCATTATCGCAAGGTGCGCTTGTCAGTGCAGCATGTCACGTACTTCAAAGTCGTTCAAATAGCCCAGTATACCCATTTATGCCTTAAACGCATTGTGCTGGTTATTGTTTCGCATTATTGATGATTAAAAAATGTCAGTTCTTAAGGTCAAAAGCAGCCAGCTGAGACCCGCTGGAAACGGTGCGAGTTACCGTAAACGTGCAGTGATCGGATCGTCCTACGCCGGCTTCCAGGCATTCTGGGCAATGGCCGGAAACGTGGTGGACACAGATTTAAGCCGATAGCCCACGTCTTAAATACTGGTCTTTCACTAACCAAGCACACAACGCTTGCTAAGTGAAATTTCACCACTGGGCCTTGCCCAGAATACCTTCCAGCCGGGATGGTATTCGAAAGGCAGGCATGTGTGTACCCAACTTTTCGTTAGATTGGTCGTTGGTTCCTTGGTACACGGTAATCTTGATATTCACCTGTCAGACAGTTTTCTAACAATCACTAAACATTCTTATCCATGATTTAATGATTCGGACACAAGACTTCACTGAACTTGTCAGAATTTTCTCTAGTCGTCTCAAATAACAAAGTCTTAAATTCTAAACGACGACAATTTTATCGACTAATTTCAAGACCAGTAGCTATAAAAACTAGAAGTAATATTCAGGAAATCTTCTCACTACTCAAATTTCGTAAAGCATAATCGATCTCGGTTAAAAGTTTGCTTGAAGGACCAGTCACCTAATATCCGTGGTCAATTGTACCAAGTTAGGTGGCCGTTCATCTGCCATTCGAACGGCTTCCCGACTGGAGGGGCTGGCTGACAATGCTCAGTAGCCAAATTATTCTTAGTCGGAAGTGACTTTCTTCCGGCTTAGAATAAGACTCGTATTTGAAATTGCGCAGTGATTTTCTGCGTGAGTTCAAATCGATGTCGGCTTACGTTCCAGCAATTGTCAGCCGGCCCCGGAAGTCGGACCAGGACGATCGCCGGCAGACGAACAGTACGACAAATAACCAGTGCGTTTTAATCACACTTCATGCCCAATTAAGCCACACAATACGTGCTATAAATATATGATAGCATTTTCACGAACTGACCATTATTAGGGATTTGACTAATTCATTTTAAAAGTGGGCTCTGACATAATAGAAGGGTAAGCAAATGAGGTCAAAAGGAGGGTGCGCCATGGCGAAAATCAAATTATCTGCGACGCCGTTGGATGTCAACGCGCTGTATCAGGCGTTGAAGGCACCGGAATATGGGGGAATCGTGACGTTCGTGGGGACGGTTCGCCAGTGGACGGGGGATATTGAGACTCAGTCAATTGAATACTCAGCCTATTCAGAAATGGCAATCAGTCAATTAGAGAAATTGGCCGAACCGATTGAAGCTCAGGGTGCCCGGGTGGTCATTGCACATCGCGTTGGTCATTTGGAATTAATGGACGAGGCGGTATTTATTGGTGTCGCTGCGGCGCATCGTGCGGAAGCTTTTGAGTGGTGTCAGTATTTGATTGATACGTTAAAGCAAGAAGTCCCAATCTGGAAGAAAGAATTTGATACCGATAAGGTTCGTTGGGGGGATTGAAGATGAAACTGACAGTTAAGCTCTTTGCCATGTTGGGCGAACAGCTGGGGCCGACCGTGACGATTGACGTCGCGCAGCCCAATACCGCGGCAATGGTCAAACCGGCATTGTGCCAGCAAGCACCAGCATTGAAAACGCTGATTAATAATGCGCGCATTGCCGTCAATCAAGAATTTATCGTGGACGGGCAACAAGTCCTACAGTCCACCGACGAGGTTGCACTGATTCCGCCAGTAAGCGGGGGCTAGGCGCAGCGGGTTAGTGACAACGAAGGAGGATGAACAAATGGAGAAATTATATGATAGTTTTGACCGGCTCCATGATTATGTCCGGTTATCGATTACTGATCGGTGCAATTTGCGGTGTGTTTACTGCATGCCCAAGGAAGGTTTGCCGTTCTTCCCGACTGACCGGGTGTTATCGCAGGATGAAATCGTCCAGATGATTGAGAACTTTGCCGCAATGGGTGTTTCAAAAGTGCGCATCACCGGGGGCGAACCATTATTGCGGACTGACGTGGTCGAAATCGTGCGGCGCATTAAGGCCGTTGACGGGATCAACGACGTCTCGATTACGACGAATGGCCTGTTTTTGGCGAAATTAGCGAAGCCACTCAAAGAAGCTGGTTTAGACCGACTCAACATTAGTTTGGATACGTTCAAACCAGACCGGTACCGCAAGATTACGCGTGGTGGGAATATTCAGCAGGTCTTAGACGGAATCGCAACGGCCAGCAAGTTACATTTTAAGAAAATCAAATTAAACATTGTGTTGATTAAAGGTCAAAATGACGATGAAGTGCTAGATTTTCTGCAGTATACCAAGGATCACGACGTCAATGCCCGGTTTATCGAATTTATGCCGATTGGTAATTCGCTCAAGACGTGGCAAAAGGAGTACGTCGGCTTGAAGAGTGTCTTTGACACTTGCGATGAAAATGGCCTGACTTACCATCCAATTGAACTGCGAGGTAACGGTCCATCGGATAATTATCAAATCGACGGTTACGAGGGGAGCTTTGGTTTGATTCATCCAATCAGTTCCAAGTTCTGTGAAAACTGTAATCGGTTACGAATCACGGCAGACGGCTACGTGAAGGCATGCCTCTACTGGAACGAAGAAATCGACATTCGTGCGGCCATCGGTGACCCAGCGGCATTTCGTCAATTGATTCAAAAAGCCTTAGATAACAAGCCACTCAACCATGAAATGGCCATGAAGGAGACGGACCGAATTATCGACAAAGCCCCAACATGGCGTCATATGAGTCAGATTGGAGGATAAATCATGACTGTTGAAGAAGCACAAACCAGTAATCGGGGGCGCGCGTATTTGGCGCTGGGACTGGCAACTGTTGCAATGATCGTTTGTTTTATGTCGTGGTCGAACTTTGCACCGCTCGCGGGGGAGTTGGCGACGAAGTTTCACCTTAGTGTCTCACAACGGACGCTACTGTTAGCGACACCAGTTCTGCTCGGCTCCATTATGCGGATTCCGGTGGGGATTTTGAGTGATCGATATGGGGGCAAAAAGGTCTACTTAATTTTGATGGCTTTTATTCTCATTCCGTTGATTATGATTACGAAAGTTCACACGTACGGCATGTTACTCGTGGCGGCGCTGCTTGTCGGGATGGCCGGCACATCATTTGCCGTGGGAGTCTCCTATGCGTCGGTCTGGTTTCCACCAGAAAAACAAGGGCTTGCGCTGGGAATTGTCAGTATGGGGAACATGGGTAACGCCGTCGCAGCGTTGACGCTACCTTCGATTTCAACGTCCTATGGCTTTAACATGGTCTACTATTTCTTGATGGTTTTAACGGTGATCTTAGCCGTGTTATTTGCGATTTTCTGTCGGGAAATGCCGGTCGACAAGACCAAGACGGTCACAGGAGCGTTAGCGGTCGCCAAAGAAAGCAGTACTTGGTATCTGTCATTATTCTATTTCTTGACTTTCGGGTTGTTCGTTTCATTTACAAATTTAACGCCGCTCTTCCTAGAAGATATTTTCAAAGTCCCACAAGTCACGGCTGGATTATACGCGGCTTTGTTCGCAGGACTATGTACGATTGTCCGCCCAATCGGGGGCGCGGCAGCTGATAAGTGGCGGCCGATGCAGATGCTCCAGTGGATTTTTATTGGGATCACGGTCTTTGCCATCATCATTACCTTGACGTTCAGTAATCAGTCACTGTTCATCTTTGGTATCGTGGGTGCCGGTTTGATCGCTGGTTTCGGTAACGGGGTCATTTTCAAGATGGTGCCGTACGTTTCAAAGGGGAATACTGGGGCAGTGACCGGTTTTGTTGGCGCACTGGGTGGCCTCGGTGGCTTCTTCCCACCGCTACTCGTTGGTTGGATTCATACTTGGACCGGGAGTTACCGGTTAGGCATCGTGCTACTAGCCTTGACTGGGTTGGTCTGCTGGTACGCATTGTGGCGCCGATTCATTCACGGGGACGTGCATATCGTGAAGTAAGTTGTAATCGATTACAGTTGTGTGTCAAATATTAGCAATTGACATAAAAACGCTTATAAAAATGGTATAATTAAACGCATAACAGTTAGACAGGAGTGTGGCAGAATGGCAGATGGCATTGGTGAAGGCGAAGAATTCTCGCCGATTGAAGACGCGGTGATGAAATCACTTGAGGATGTAATCGATCCAGAATTAGGTATCGATATGGTCAATTTAGGCCTGATTTACGATATTCACGTTGATGATGGCGGTAATTGTGTGGTTACCATGACGTTAACGACCATGGGCTGCCCACTTGGGAACTTATTAGCCGACCAAATCAACCGCGCGGTGACTAGCGTTGACGGTGTGACGGGCTGTGAAATTGATCTAGTCTGGGAACCAGCTTGGGATATGAGCAAAATGAGCCGGTTTGCGAAGGTCGCGTTGGGTATCCACGGTTAAGTGGTCGCCAGGATTAAATTGTGAAATGGGGTTGAAACGAGTATGGACATTCAAAAATTTGTGGCCCGTCGTAAGGCCCTGAAAATTTCACAAGTGAAGCTATCGACTGGCATTTGCACGCAAGCGACCCTCAGCAAGTTTGAGCGACGTGGGCGGGTGCCATCACTAGCGATTTTGGAACAACTGTGCGGCCGACTCGGGCTGACGGTCGATGATTTAAACGAAAGTCGCGACCACTCAGTGACTCAAGTTCGTGCGCAACTGGATGAGATCGAACGGCAGTTGATGATGGAAAACTACCAACCTGTTTTACAGGCGTTAAAACAAGTACAGGTCGCGCAAATCGAGGCGGTCCCACTAAAAATGCAATTCTACTATCTCAGTGGGCTACTTAAATCATTGATCAATGGTGCCGCCAGTGATGTCTGTTTTGATTTTGATCAAATCCTAGACGACCTGGACCAGTCCCACGAGACCGTCTTCACCCCGTTAGCCTATGTTGGGCTAGGCGTGATGTACAGTCGGCTGGCCGAATTGGAAAAGGCGCAGTTTTATTTTGAAAAGGTTCATCAGGCGATCGAACAGTTAATGGCGGCAGTTGCTGACCAAGACTACTTGCGACTGCTGACGATGATTTTCTATACGGCTGAGTATTACAGCATGCGTGCCGACTTTGCGACGAGCAACCAATTGATCGACGATGGTGTCAACCTGTGTTCCAGTCAACACGTGACGTACTATTTGCCACGGCTCAAATATTTGGCGGCGGCAAATGCCATCGAACGTCAGCGCCCAGCTGCTGAAATTCAGCAACTACTGAGCGAGGCGGTTGCGTTTGCCCGCATCAACCATAACCAAGTCGTGGAAGTCAAAACGGCCGCGTTACGAAGTCGGTATTTACGTGCAAGTAAACGGGCTTAATGGCGCAAGTTACTAGCGTGTCAGTTAGCATTCACATTAAAAAGCAGTTCGACCCGTATTCAAGACGAATGCGGGTCGAGCTGCTTTTAGACTATCGGGCCACAACTGGGAGCGGTTGAATCATGAACAATTGCCCAAACAACAGCCGCATCGAAGTGATCCACCTGGAGGACTTCGATGCGGCTAGTTGTTGATGTGAGATGAGGTTGAACCAGAATGATAACGATGAATATCCGCTAGCAACGGTTGTCGACGAGCCCATCAATGTTCGTCTCGTTACCTATGCTTCGCTGTTAGTTGCTGTCAGTCGTTCCAAGGCCCGTTCAACGCGTTGGCGCGTGTCACCGGCGGGTAATTGCTGGCAATCCAGACGGGCTTGATCGACCAGTTCATTGGCCATCGTGAGGGCGGGTTCCAGTCCAGTCGCGAGGACTTTTTGTTGGGCGGCCACGAATTGGTCGGCAGTGGGCTGGTGCGCTTGATGGAAGAAGTCGTAGAAATAACCCGCTTCATTTTCAAAGCCAAAGAGTAGCGGCAATGGGTAGTCGCCACGTAACAGTCGTTCATGAAAATCGGCGATCTGCCGCGTATCTTGAACGTCATGGTGAATCTTGGCGATGATCCCAATCGTTTCCCCGATGGCGCGGGCTAGGCCGCTCACAGCTGCGTCGGTATCGGCAAGACTTGCGGCGAGTTCCGCACTCAGACCAGTCAGTCGGGCCGAGCGATCCTTGGTATCCTTTAGAAAGTCGGCAATGCGTTCGCGCTGGTTGAAGTTCAGTCGCAACCGGTTGAGATTAGCGAGCGGTAACTCGGTGGCGGCCGTAAATAGGTCTTGTTTCGTGGTATCGGCTAGACCAGTCGCATGAACCACTAACTGATTGAAACGTTGGCCCAGATATTGACTGGCATAGGCCTGTGCTTTACTGATGGCCAAGTCGTTCAGGGTCGGTTTAGGTGTGAAACTGGCACGATTCAGATTGGTCGCCAGCGCCAAACACTCGACGGCTTGTGTCAATTCGGATGTCGGACTACCGGCACCAAACAGCGTGTAAACCGCTTGGCGCTCATGGTGCGCATCAGTATCGACGTCCGTTAATAAATCACGGACAGGGGCAGGTAGGTGGGCCAGTAATTGTTGAAAATCGTCTTCCAAGGCGACGTCATAATCTAGTAACATGCATGTTTGCCCCCATTAATCTTGAAATTGATCCACTTCGCGGGCCAGTTGTTCGGCAATTGGGACGAAAATATCGCTGAAATACTTGTCCATGTCGATTCGAGTTGTCGTATCATCCAGGGCCGCTTGTGCGCGCTGATAGGCATCGTTGCGCATGTTGATAATCAGTAGTTTTTTCTGATGATGCAGATGTTTGACGAGTTTGTCACCATTGGTCGTCTCACGATTCTTCTCGATGAAATAGTAAAGCGTCTCATAAAAAGTATTATCCAGTACCCAGAAGAGGGTGTTGCGTGAAACCTTGTCATTCATGACCTGGGCAAATAAATCGTCACCCAAAAGCTCATGTTTGACGAAAGCGGCTGCTGAAAGAACGATTGCCTGAATTTCGTGCATGTCAGCCATGTACGCGCTAAAATGGCCCAAGTCTTCGTCGGCTAATTCGAAACCTAATTTAGACTTCCGAGTGGCGGCATCCATCATCTTGAAGTTGTTTTGATACTCACTTTGGACATCGACACTATCGGCGATCAAATCGCGTTCCATTGTCACCAACAAGTTCTGATTGACTTGCAGGTCTGCTTTGACCACGGCCCAGATTTTGGCAAATTGCGTATTAAAGTCTGCGAATAATGCTTGCGTACTGTCTACGATTTGTTTTTGAACTTGGCCTTTTTCAGTATGAGGTGCAAATTGAACGACCAACGGAATTGAATCGTCATCTGCACTGAGACCAGCTTCTTCACGGCGTTTAGTTTCGTAGGCTTTTAATTCATCCAAACTCAGCAGACCCAGTGGCATGACGTTGATTTCACCATTCGTCGTCATGATTTGCAGTGAGAAGGGGGTGTCTGCGTGTTGGTTCATCGTGAATGACTTTAAAGTCTCGCTGAGCTTGCTACGGGTCCCCAATTCATCTTCAGGATCCGCATAGAAGCCAGCCGTATAAATGGCGATGTTATCATACTTTGCAGCTAATTTTTCTTGAATATCCATGAACGGCCTCCTATGCTTCTGGTTGGTTGTCAGTATCTGTCGCGGCGGCTGCTTCATTACCATCATTGTTATCGTTGGTATTGGTAAGGGCTTGCAATTTTGTCGTGCCCGCTTCAGTTAACGTCGCCTTGGTCAGGTCGATACTGGCCAAGGTATGACTGTAGTTGTCGTCCAGGGTCGCGTTGTTCAGGTAACCACGTTCAACAGCCACGCTCACTGTTTGGTAGAGCATTGAATTGGGATTGACTTGTCTTCCTTGGTGAAAACGGTGGGTCGCAACGTCCCGTAGGATTCCTAATAGTTCTTCATCTTGACTAACATTATGTGCCATGAGGTAGTGCTCCTTCCAAGTGCTTTTAACCCTAGTTTAGCGGACTGCATCGGTATTAGATATTGGGGAAATGACTAATATTACGTGGCGTGAATTTTGTTGGCGTGTTTCATCGAAAAAGGCTTAATTACGCCTGCTGAAGAATATTGGAAACCGTGTGAGCTGGCGTAGATTAGTGGTCGGCGTGGGCGCGAACTGGCTTTTTCGAGGACGAAATAGGGGCCCCATCGGTAGACGAACCCAAGCCAACTACTGCGCCCGTTTGAGATGCAAATAACGCCACTCGGCGAAGCGCCGGTTTAAGCATGAATCCATGACCAATTCACCCGTCTCAGACGTCCAGTAGCTAAATGTGGTTAAAAAAAGAACCCAGCCAGTGCTAGATTCTGCGGTGAAACAATTAAGTTAAAGACGCCACCCATCGTGCCGATTAGAAGTCAATCAAATGATGGTGAATAGCGTAGCGAATCAAATCTGCGCGGTTGTTGAGCGCTAGTTTATGCATAATATTGGCTTTATGCGCTTCAACCGTTTTAGTTGAAATAAACAGTTTGGCAGCAATTTCCTTGTTGGAGTAGCCTAACGCAACCAGTGGGAAGACTTCGCGTTCACGTTTGGACAGACCATTGTAGCCGGTCAGATTCGTGTCGACACCGTCTGAATTGATTTGCTGAACATCGGATTTGGTCATGACGATATTGGCATCGACATATTCCTCACCGCTCGCAACCGTTTTCAAGGCTTTCAGTAATTCATCGTCAGAAGAACTCTTCATGATATAGGACATGGCACCATTATGTAGCGCTTTATTGATGTACTCCTGTTCTTCGTGCATCGACAAAATTAAGATCCGGACATCCGGAAAATGTTCGTGAATGCGTTGGGTCGTGATGAGGCCACTTTCACCAGGGGGCATGCTTAAATCCATGACGAGGATATCCACGTCACCTTGTTCAACGCGTAGGTAGGTCGAAGTGCCATCCGCGGCTTCATCGATAACTTCAAAATTAGGTTGTTGGTTAATTAAGTAGGCTAACCCTGAACGGACGACGGCATGGTCATCCGCGATTAAGACGTGATACATGATAAAACAACTCCTCTATGTAAATTGGCAAATAGGCAAATATGGCAAAAGGTAACACTGGTGTCGTGCGGTTGGTAAACTTGGTGGGGCGGTAATGCAAGGCTTGTCCAGCCTGTTCAGTTGTGAGCGAGCAATCTCAGCGTGACTGCTTACTTGCCAGTTGGCTTCGATACACCAGGTTGACCCGCAATAGCTCTCGTTCGTGTCAGGCACTAATTAGCAACTAGGCACGAGCTTTTGATAACCGACTTAATTCGGTTCATTAGCCATCGGAAACTTTGCCGTAACGGTGGTGCCGTGTCCAGGTTGCGAATGAATACCAAACGTGCCGTTGAGTGCTTTGACCCGTTCATTCATATTCAATAGTCCCAGTGAGTGCCCGTTAAACCCGGATTGCGCAGGAACTGAAAAACCTTGGCCGTCGTCGATGACTTCGAGTGTAACGTAGTGATGATGGGCAACTAATAACAAATTGATTTCATTAGCGTGGGCGTGTTTAAGGGCATTATTGATTGACTCCTGGGCCAACCGGTAGAGCACGTTTTGCACGTCGGTCGAGAGCGGCATTGCCTTATCCTGGCCGGTAACGGTAATCGTGACGCCGGAGTTAGCCTGGAGACGTTTGGCGAGGGCCCGCAACGCGGCTAATAAGCCGAAATTGTCTAGGACTGAAGGTCGAATGTCCAGTGCCATACCTTTAACTTCGGCTAAGGTATCTTCCAGTTGTGTTTCAATCACTTGAGTCAAGGCTTGGGTCTGACTGGAATTCGCTTGATCATCGCTGATTCGACGCACGCCCATGATTGCGGAGTAAATTCCTTGGGCGATGCTGTCGTGAAGGTCCGCTGAAATTTTCTTACGTTCCTCTTCGTGTGCCCGGTTCACGTATGCGTTCAGTTGCCGTTGTTGCGCCAATTGATCCATTCGTTTGATGGTGCCCCGATTTTTGAGCGTCAGTGAGAAGACCCGCTCGTTTTTGTCGATGACGTGATAAATGAGAAAGTAATTGAGTGGGTGGGGCTTGTTGACCGCCAGCGTAATTGGAATCGAAATTTCCGGCATCAGATTGCGGATGACACAGTCAAAGCAATCATCAGTCGTATTAAATTTTTGTTGAACCGCGTTATCCGCGACTTGTACTAAATAATTGGGGTCGAAATCCAATTCCGCTTGCAAATCACGGGCGAGTTGATTACTGATGACGAGTTGTTCATCTTTAAAAATCAGCACCGCATCCGTTGCCTCTGCAAAGTATTGTTGAATCCAATGATTTGATTCTAGCAAAAAGTCGGCCTCCCTTCGCCGAATTAAAAAGTGGCCAAATAACGGGAAAGCCGACTAGCAGCACTCCGACGACTAATCGAAGGGGGGTCGCTAGAATCGGAATCGCTGCGGCCGCCGTCAATGATTCACTGGCGGCAATCGGGGTATACAGGGCATCACTGTAACTGGTGGCACGTAACGCATTCTTCCAAAATGGTTTACCCGTGCGAACCACTAATCCGGCAATGCCAATCCCACTACGCAATACGATATTACGAAACTGCTCACTTTGATTTCCGGCAACGTATTGCCAAGTAATCTGATGGGGCGGTTGCGCACTTTGTAGGGCAATACCGACAAAGTCAAAATCGCTTGTCTGGTAGAGTTGGTCAACGACCTGTTGATAATTTGGTCGATTGGCATTTTCAGCTAAGGTCACTTTTTATTCCTCCTTTATCATACCATGATTACAACGGTTTGAAACCGATTTACACATTTTTATTTTTTACAATTATACATAAATGGAATATTTTATCAGATTTATGCCAACTTATTTATTTTACCTTATTACTATAGTTAATGGGTAGCGTCTTGAAATCATTGTGCTAATTAAGTTGTCTTGAAGCATGATTAAATCATGCCAGTTGGTGGATTCCTGTCCGTCAGCCGATACGTGCCTTAGTCCGACTTCCGGGGCCGGCTGACAACGCTGGAACAGGGCGGACATCGATTTGAACTCACGCAGCAACCCACTGCGCAATTTCAAATACGAGTCTTCTTCTAGCCCGGGAAACCCGCCCGGACAAGAAGAACTTCGCCCTTGAGCATTGTCCGGCGGGCCGGCCAGTCGGGAACTCGCTCGAATGGCGGATGAACGGCCACCTATCTTAGTGCAATTGACCAATGAATATTTAGTTGCAGTAACTTCAAACAAACTTTGGATCAGCATTACACTGATTTGTCGCATTTAAATGTTACCCGACCATCCAAATGTTGGTAAAATGCCATGAAATTAGTCGATAGTCCTGGCTTTCACTTAGCATAAAGGTTTTGTCAGCTCAGGCGAGTAGATAAAATCTATACAACCTTCAGTAATGCTGCTGAGTCTTGTAATTAAACACGAGTATGATCGCTTTCGTCAAAAAATAGTCATAAACGGTTTATTACCAAAAAGACTGTTTACGAAGAATCGACGACTAGTCCGTTAAAAGGTTGGGTCCGCATATGTCTGCCTTTCGAATATTATCCAGCGTTGTCAGAAACGCCTGTAAGCCGGCTTAGGACGCGGACATAAAGCAACTTTACGCAAGCCTGAACTGTTCCCAGAGGGCCTCAGCTGGTGTGTTTTGATTTGGAAAGTAATATCAAAACAGCGCTTAAGATTCCCGGTATTGATCCGCAATATCTAATTTGAAATCAGGATCGACGAATTGCCGGTAGTGTTCGTAGTCTTGGCGGACGGCGCGTAGCTGCATATCGAGTTTATCCAATTGATCATCTTTTTCAAGTGAGCGCATTTCTTCGTTGACTTCACTGACGCGGTTTTCGAGCATGGTCTGGCGAAGTCCTAAGTCGGTCAGGGCCACCTGTAATAATTTTTGAAAATCACGGTCGGACATGTCTGCTTTAGTTAACATCTGTAAGTGCCTCCAGTTTATTTAAATTGATTAGTGCACGGCTAGCAGGAAAAGTGATGGGAACAGCCTGGCAAGTGGCGGTCATAAAGTGGCTGACCCGTAAATCACCTAATAATAAATCGTCGCGGACGATGGCTTGACTCGTTTGAAAGTGGCTGACGAGGTAGTGGTCGCGCGTCGGTGTGGCCGCGTAGCAGTTGGCTGCGGTCGTTAGAGTCGTCAAAATGGTCGTGGTCATTAGGGGATAGTCGACGGCTAATAACAAGTAGTCAGTGAGTTCAGGCGAAAGACAGGTTGCCGCGTAGATACCGCTGAGCGGACCTTGCTGTACAAACGGGGCTTGATCGCGGGTGACGGTCACGTGCTGGTCGCTTGCAAATTGGGCCGCGAGCGCACTGAAATTGTTGGCATTCGCGCTAACAATCACGTGCTCGCACAGTAGTTGTAACTTGGCCGCAGCCAAACCGACATTGTTGAGTGGCTGATTGGTCAACTGGTAACGGGCTTTATCTTGACCAAAGCGTTGCGATTGACCGCCTGCTAAAACGATTCCCAGCATTTCTAGGCCTTCTTTCTTATGATTCCGGTGTGTCGTGATAAACGAAGTGGCCGCTTTTGCCACCATCTTTTTCAACGAGGTGGATGTCACTGATCAGCATCCCACGGTCGATTGCCTTGCACATGTCGTAGATCGTCAGTAAAGTCACCTGAACGGCAAGTAACGCTTCGATTTCAACGCCGGTGACGTGTTTGGTCTTGACGAGCACGTCGACGGTGATGGTGTCGGTGTCATTATCGCTAAAATGAATGTCGACGCCCGTCAGTGGAATCAGGTGGCACATGGGAATCAGATTGCTAGTCTGTTTAGCTGCCATGATACCAGCCACTTGGGCGACTGCGAGTACGTCGCCTTTTTTTATTTGACCATCGTGAATCCGCTGAAGCGTCGCGGGGTGCATCGAGATTTGGCCGGTGGCGGTCGCGACGCGGTGAGTGACGGCCTTGTCGGTGACGTCGACCATCTTCGCGCGGTTCTGGTCGTTAAAATGCGTCAATGAATCTGTCATAGAAATCAGTCCTTCGTTTCCTTGAAATTAAAGTCCGTTAAGTAGTGCTGTTGAAACCAGTCGCAGATGGCTGGCGCCCCAATCAGCGTTGCGTCTGGATGGGCGGTTAAACTAGCGAACACTTGAATGTTCGGGTACGCGGCAAAATCGGTCGCGTGATCTTCTGGTCGTAGCAAGACCAACTTGGGGTAGTCGGCTTGCTTGAATCCTTCTAGTAAAATAACGTCGGTCGTCGCCGGGAGCTGCGCAATCAAAGCGCTGACGGGCGGCATTTGCAGTGTCGTTTGATGATAAAACGTGCCGTTGGCTGACTGTAGCAGGACGGCGTGGGCACCGGCGTCACTAAAACGTGCGGTATCGGTGCCAGGCACGTCCATACTGCTATCATGGGCGTCGTGTTTGAGTACGCCCACGCGTAATTGTTGTGCGCTGAGTTGCCGAACCAAAGCCGTCGTAATCAGCGTTTTACCACTTTTTTTATAACCAATTATTTGAAAGGTAAGAGCCATGTTTCCACCTCGGCATTGAGTGCGATCGGTTGGTTACTGTGTGGAATCTTAATCAAACACGTCGTCGTTTGTAGGTTGCTGAGCGCGCCTGAACGGTCAGGGCCATTCGGATAAGTGGCGTACTGGCCATCTTCAACGGTGTAAGTCGCGCGTAGGATGCGGTCGAAGCCGTTGGTCTTATGATATGGCGCGGCCAAGCGTGACGTGACTTTTTGCAGGCGAGTAGCTTGATGGACAAACCGCCGTAACAATGGTTCGACGTACAGGTAAAAGCCAGTGTAGCAGGCGCCCGGATTACCAGATAAGGCCATGACGAGGGTCTGGTCTTGCACGAACGCGGTGGTGACGCTACCGGGACGCTGCTTGATTTTATTGAACAACAATTCGTCAGCTTGACGTGCTGTATCGCCGATGAAGTCAAAGTCACCGACTGAAACGCCGCCGTCTGTGATAACAATGTCGTTTTCGGCAATGGCTTTTTGGAGCGAAGCTTGGAGCAAATCGTTGTCATCGACGAGCTGTTCAACACTCGTCACGATACCGCCATTTTCACGGACGAGTTCAGGAATCAAGATACCGTTACTATTGTAGATTTTACCTTCTTGGACGGGTTCGTCAGCTGCCATCAATTCACTACCAGTCGTGATGACTGCGACGCGTGGCTGCCGATAAACAGTAACCCTTTGAACGCCGAGTGCCGTCAAACCAGCCAGTCCGCCGGGATTTAATTCGGTGTCTTTTTCAATCAAAACATCGCCGGCCTGATATTCTTCGCCGATTTCGGTAATGTTGCTGTGCTTTTCTGGAACGACGATGTTGATGTGGTGATCGTCGAGGTCGCGGGTCTTTTCCAGCATGACAACGACACCAGCGTCAACTGGGACGTCCGCCCCCGTCATGATACGGACGGCTTCATTTTGGCCCAGTGGTTGATGGAAGGTGGCGCCAGCTGGGACGTTGCCGACGACTTTAAATTCATGTGGATAATCGTGGTCGTCCGCGTGGCGAATCGCGAAGCCGTCAACACCGGACCGCCGGAAATGCGGATAGGCGAAGGGGGCGGTCACCGTTTCAGCCAAGACGCGGTGATTGGCTTCTGCGACAGGAATCGTTTCGGTGACGGTTGGCAGTGCAACGTTGTTGATTTTAGCTTGGGCTTCGGTAATTGAGATCGGATATCTTCTAGTTAACATAGCGATTACTCCTTGTTTCGTTATTTGTGACGTTCATATAGCAAGTGTTCAAATTCAGGTAAGATCAATTGATTCAGGGCCGTGCGACAGGCATTAGTAGACCCGGGTAGGCAGTAGCAGAGCTGGTTGCGTACGTTGAAACCAGCTTCGGCTTTAGAAGCTAGCGCCCGGGTGCCGATTTCTTCAAACGACAGCTCTCGGAAGGCTTCACCAAAGCCTGGAATCATAGTAGGCAGTAACGGTGTCAGTGCGGCAATCGTCACATCGCGTTGCGCAATGCCAGTACCGCCATTCGTGACGATCAGGTCGGGTCCGAGTTGTTCAAAGGCCAGGAATTGCTGCTGAATGTCTACGATGTCATCAATGACGACGTGACGTGCCATGACAGTGACCCCATGGCTTTCAAGCTGTGAGGCAATCAATTTGCCAGACTTATCCGTTCGCAAGTCGCGGGTATCGCTGACGGTCAAAATACAAGCACGAGTCATGAAACGCTCACCTCCAGAAATGGGTTTAATTGGGTTTGTAACCGGTTGAATAATTGGGTTGCGGCTGTGATATCAGGTAGACCATAGAGCAGGATCTTACCGTTTTTGAAAATACTGACAGTTTTGTCTTCGGCGGTAAAGCTGACAAAACTGGCGTGGGCGTTGACCGTTAACTGACGGTCGACGAGCCAGTCACTGATTGCTGCGAGTTGGGGCCGACTATTCAAGCGGCCCTGATAGGTCTCCGTCCCACAGAGGACTTGTACCTGATTCGGAATCGCGGGCTCAGTCAAGTCCCAATCGGTGCGCTGACAAGTTGGACAGGCCGGATTCTTACGCACGCGAAATGCTTGTTGTGACAGTTGCCAATTGTCGACCGTGGTGAGTTGGTCGAAGTTGACCGTGCTGGCATCGACTAAATAATGTAGTGCGAGTGAAACTTGTAGACCAGCGATAATTGGAACGAGCGCCGTGTTGACACCCAGTAAGTCACAGTCAGTCTGCTGAAGTTCAGCAAGATTGGGGTAGACACAATTGAGGCAAGCGTGCTGGCGTGCTCGAATCGGCATCACGCTACCAAACGTCCCCGCACAGCTTGCAAAAATATAATCAAAATTTCGCACGAGCGCGGCTCGATTCAATAAGATCCGTGCGCCATAGTTATCTAAACAATCGAGAACCAGGTCGAACGTCGTTTCCTGTAAAAGGTCACCGGATAGCGATGTGGGCATTGCCGTGATGTCAACCTGATGATTGATTGCCAATAAATGACGTTTTGCTGCGTCAACTTTGAGGGCGCGCTGCTGCACATCGGCTTCCGTAAATAGCGTTTGACGCTGAAGATTCGTCAGTGACACCGTATCTGGGTCAACCAGAATCAAGTGACCGACGCCAGAACGGACGAGCTGTTCAGCCGCATAGCTACCCAAAGCGCCGACGCCGGCAATTAAGATGGTCGCCGCGCTGATCTTCGCCTGCCCAGCGGCACCAATGGCGGCCACGCGTTCTTGGCGGTCGTAACGATTTAGCATGTGCTCATCTTCTTTCTACATATTAAATATTGTGCGAATTTTGTGAATCATAATCTAAAGATGCTAATTTTAATGGTAACTATTCTTAAAATCAGACGTCTAATTTCATTCATGCGCCATAAATGGTAAAACCGCATCCGTTCGGCGTTGTTGACCGATAAGGCCCATTTAAAATTCAATGGCTAAAACGAAAAAATATAGGTGTTTCCCTAGTCGAAGTATAACAAAACGCCTGCTACCATAGATATTAGGGAAATGGCTTACTTTTAATTCAAGCCGTTTACACGTGATAAAGGAGGTCTTATCGGTGAAGAAATCTCGGTTCTTTAAAAACGTCGAGAAGTTCAACGGCACGTTCACACAGCTGGAAGAAAATAGCCGGCGCTGGGAACGACTCTACCGGGAACGCTGGTCGCATGATAAAGTGGTCCGCACGACTCACGGCGTCAACTGTACCGGTTCATGTAGCTGGAATGTGTATGTTAAGCAAGGCATCATTACTTGGGAACATCAGGCAACGGATTATCCGGAATGTGGGGTGAACATGCCTGGATACGAACCACGGGGCTGTCCGCGGGGGGCTAGTTTTTCTTGGTATGAATATAGTCCGGTTCGGATCAAGTATCCTTATATTCGGGGCAAATTATGGCAATTATGGACGGATGCCAAAAACGCGCACACTAATCCGTTAGACGCCTGGGCCAGCATTGTCGAAGACCCAGAAAAGACTAAGCTGTATAAGTCAGCTCGTGGTCATGGCGGCATGGTGCGGGTCCATCGCCCAGAAGCACTTGAATTGATTTCAGCCATGTTACTTTACACCATTAAAACGTATGGTCCGGATCGGTTGGCCGGGTTTACGCCAATTCCGGCGATGTCGATGATCAGTTATGCCTCCGGAGCTCGTTTCATGTCACTACTTGGTGGTGAGATGCTCAGCTTCTACGACTGGTACGCGGACTTGCCACCGGCTTCCCCACAAATCTGGGGTGAACAAACCGATGTGCCCGAATCAGCGGATTGGTACAACAGTCAATATATTATGATGTGGGGCTCGAACGTCCCACTGACGCGGACACCCGATGCCCATTTCATGACGGAAGCCCGGTATCACGGCGCCAAAATCGTGGCGGTCAGTCCAGATTATGCAGAAAACGTCAAGTTTGCGGATAACTGGCTGGCACCTAATCCGGGTTCCGATGCCGCTTTGGCACAAGGCATGACGCACGTGATTTTGCAAGAGTTCTACCAGAATCGCCAAACGCCAGAATTTTTGAATTATGCCAAGCAATATACGGACTTGCCATTCATGGTCATGCTGAAACCGAGTGCGGCTAATGATAGCGATTACACCTCTGGACGGTTCGTTCGAATCTCTGACTTACAAGGCAAGCAGTCAGCGGTGAATGCGGAATGGAAGCCAGTCGTCTTTGACCAGAATCAACAGCAAGTCGTCGTGCCAAATGGGACGCTTGGGCAACGCTGGGAAGCTGGTCAGCAGTGGAATTTGACTTTGAAAGACGCAGACGGCAACGACATCGACCCACAACTCACGATTAACGCCGAACAACAAGTCGTGATTGATTTTCCAACTTTCGATGCTGATGGAAATGGCGTGCTCAAACGCCACGTCCCCGTCCAAACGGTCACTTTCGCGGATGGTCAACAACAGTTAGTCACGACCGTTTACGAATTAATGTTGGCTCAATATGGGATCGACCAAGGCACGCACGATGAATTGGCAGCGAGTGGTTACGATGATGTCAACAGTCGCTACACGCCAGCATGGCAGGAGACGGTCACCGGGGTCAAAGCCTCATTAGTCGTTCAAATCGCCCGCGAGTTTGCCCAAAACGCCTTAGATACTGGCGGTAAGACAATGGTCATCATGGGTGCTGGTATCAACCACTGGTTCAACTCTGACATGACGTATCGTTCGATCATCAACAACTTGATGTTGTGTGGTTGTGAAGGCGTCTCTGGTGGTGGCTGGGCGCACTATGTCGGCCAAGAAAAATTACGGCCACAAGAGGGCTGGAGTACGATTGCCTTTGCCAATGACTGGCAGGCGGGTGGTGCCCGGCAACAAAACGGGACCTCGTTCTTCTACTTTGCTTCTGACCAGTGGAAGTACGATGAACTCGATAATGCCGCACAGAAGTCACCGGTCAGTGGCTCTGCACACGCCTATGAACATGCGGCGGACTACAACCAGCTTGCGATTCGGCTCGGATGGTTACCATCGTATCCACAGTTTGATCGCAGTTCGCTGGCATTCGCTAAACAGTATGACTCGACTGACATCAATGAAATCTCGAAGCACGTGGTTGAAGAATTGAAATCTGGTCAGTTGCACTTTGCGGCGGAAGACCCAGATGCCAATCAAAATCAACCGAAAGGCCTATTCATCTGGCGTTCGAACCTCTTTACCTCTTCTGGTAAGGGGCAAGAATACTTTATGAAACACTTGTTAGGGGCTGAAAATGGCTTGTTGGCAAAATCCAATAGTCGTTGTCAACCAGAAGAAATGGTGTGGAACGATGACACGATCACCGGTAAGCTCGATTTAGTCGTTGACATGGACTTCCGGATGGTCGCAACGCCGATGTACTCCGACGTGATTTTACCAGCGGCAACTTGGTACGAAAAAGCTGACTTGTCCTCGACGGATATGCATCCGTTCATTCACCCGTTCAACGCAGCCATCAACCCAATGTGGGAATCCAAGAGTGACTGGCAACAGTTTAAGACGTTAGCCAAGACGTTCTCTGATATGGCGAAAAAGTACTACCCAACGCCACAGTACGACTTGAAGACCCAACCACTTGGCCACGATTCCAAGGGCGAGATCAGCCAACCATTAGGTGAGATTCGTGATTGGAAGAAGGGTGAAATTGACGCGATTCCTGGTCAAACGATGCCAGCCTTGTCATTGATCAAACGGGATTACACCCAAGTTTATGACAAGTACATTGCGTTAGGACCAAATGCCCGCGGCAAAGTCGGTGGTCTAGGCTTCAGTTATGATGTGTCACCGGAATACGATGAACTCAAGGATATCTTGGGTGAATATGACCGCGGTATCAACGAAGGCTGTCCAAAGCTCGACCAAGACAAACGCGTCGTTGATGCGATCTTGCATCTGTCGAGTACGTCGAATGGTCACGTGGCCAAGAAGGCCTGGGCCAATGCTGAAACCGTTACTGGTCGGCCATTGAGCGATATTAGTGCCGGTCGGACTGAAGAGCAGATGACGTTTAAGAGTATTACGGTGCAACCGGCAGAAGCCATTCCGACGCCAATCTTTACGTCGGCTAAGCATGACGGCGACCGCTACTCACCATTTACGGTCAACGTTGAACGGTTAGTGCCATTCCGGACCTTGACTGGGCGGCAACAATTTTACTTGGACCATGAAATCTTCCAAGAATATGGTGAAAGTTTGGCCAACTATAAGCCGACCTTACCACCACAAGTTATGGCGCCTGGAGATACGGATGTTGCACCAGCCGACCATGAGCTGACATTGCGGTACATGACGCCACATGGCAAGTGGAACATTCACACGATGTACTACGATAATCTCGAAATGTTAACGTTGTTCCGGGGCGGTCCTAACGTCTGGTTGAGTCCGGTCGACGCCGATAAAGCCGGCATCAAGGATAACGACTGGCTGGAAATCTACAACCGTAACGGGGTCGTCACAGCGCGGGCCGTTGTTTCGCATCGGATGCCTGCTGGAACGATGTATATGTACCATGCACAAGATATGGAAATTCAAGAACCGTTGTCGACCATTACCGGTAATCGGGGTGGGTCACACAACGCGCCAACCCAAATTCACGTCAAACCGACTCAGATGGTCGGGGGCTATGGTCAATTGAGCTACGGGTTCAACTACTACGGGCCAATCGGTAACCAACGGGACCTGTACGTGAACGTACGGAAGTTAAAGAAGGTGAACTGGAATGAAGATTAAAGCACAAATTGGGATGGTCTTAAACCTCGATAAGTGTATTGGTTGTCATACGTGTTCAGTCACATGCAAAAACACTTGGACCAATCGGCCTGGGGCGGAATACATGTGGTTTAATAACGTCGAGACCAAACCAGGGGTCGGCTACCCGAAACGTTGGGAGGACGAAGACCACTATAAAGGTGGTTGGGAACTCAACAGCAAGGGGAAACTTCAACTCCGGGCAGGGAACAAAGTCAATAAGATCGCGCTCGGAAAGATTTTCTATCAACCCGACATGCCAGAATTAGATGACTATTACGAACCATGGACTTATGATTATCAAACTTTATTCGGTCCAGAAAAGTCGCATCAGCCGGTTGCGCGGGCCCGTTCCCAAATTACCGGACTGAAGATGGACTTGAAGACGGGGCCTAACTGGGATGATGACTTAGCAGGCTCACCCGAATATTTCAAGGCTGACCCCAACATGGAAAAAATCGAGACCGACATCAAGGTCAACTTTGAACAGGCCTTCATGATGTACTTACCACGGCTCTGCGAACACTGTCTGAACGCACCCTGTGTGGCATCCTGTCCTTCTGGTGCGATGTATAAACGTGATGAAGATGGTATCGTGCTGGTGGACCAAGAACGGTGTCGCGGTTGGCGTTTCTGCATGACTGGCTGCCCTTACAAGAAGGTCTACTTCAACTGGAAGACCCACAAAGCGGAAAAATGCACGTTCTGTTACCCACGGATCGAAGAGGGTGAACCAACTGTCTGTGCCGAAACTTGTGTTGGCCGGATTCGCTACATTGGTGCCATGCTCTATGACGCTGACCGGGTAGAAGAAGCTGCTGAGACGCCTGAAGAAGATCAACTTTATCAAGCCCAACTGGACTTATTCTTGGATCCCAATGACCCAGAAGTGATCGAACAAGCGTTGGCTGACGGGATTTCAGAAGAAATGCTGGAAGCGGCACAAAATTCACCAATTTACCGGATGGCAGTCGAAGAAAAAATTGCCTTTCCATTGCATCCCGAATACCGGACAATGCCAATGGTTTGGTACATCCCACCGCTGTCACCAGTGATGAATTACTTTGAAGGCCGCGATTCGATCAAAGACCCTGAAATGATCTTCCCAGGGATCGACGAAATGCGGATTCCAGTGGATTATTTGGCTAGTTTACTAACTGGTGGCAATGTGCCGGCAATCAAGCACGCGCTCTACAAGTTAGCGATGATGCGGTTGTACATGCGGGCCAAGACCAGTGGCAAGGACTTTGACGTTGCCAAGTTACAACGTGTCGGTTTGACCACGGGTACTGCCACCTCACTGTATCGCTTACTGGCAATCGCCAAGTATGAAGACCGCTTCGTAATTCCACAAAATCACAAGGAACAGGTCGAGGATGCGCAGAGTGAACAGGGTGGCTTAGGCTACGATGAATGTGCCGGCTGTGCCTTAGCACCACAACACGGCAGTATGTTCAAGAAGGCTGAAGCTGGTGAATCGACCAACCAGATTTACGCAGAAAGTTTCTACGGGGGGATTTGGCGTGATTAATTTTAAACAATTGACAACCATCCGACCGGCCTTGGTGACACTGTCGCAACTGGTTGATTATCCAGATGAGGAGACGTTCACCGCCAGTAACCGCGCGGCACTCATGAGCTATCCCATCAACGCGCAAAAAGCGAAGTTGTTGGCCGCCTTTGATGCGATTGCCGCTCAAACACCACTCGAACAGCAGGCCCATTATGCCGGCTTGTTTGAAATGAATAAGCGTTACACCTTGTACATGAGCTATTACAAGATGACGGATTCACGCGAACGCGGCACGATTCTGGCCAAACTCAAAATGATGTATGAAATGTTTGGCTTGACGACGGTCAACAGTGAATTGGCAGACTTTTTGCCCTTGCTGCTAGAATTCCTGGCATACGGTCATTTCGAAGGGGACGCCCGGCAACAAGATATTAAGCTCGCCTTTCAAGTGATTGAAGATGGCACCTATACCTTATTGCAAAATGCCGCCGCGGACTTGGATGATCCGTATTTCCAACTTTTACAGGTCGTTCGGGCCACCTTACGAACCTGTGTCGAAACGGGGGTCGTGGCGTCATGAAAGATTTCTTCTCCGTGGTCGTATGGGTCATTTACCCGTATGCCATGTTGTTATCGTTCTTTTTCGGAACCTTTATCCGACTCAAGTTTTATCCAGCTAGCGTCACCGCAGTTTCCAGTGAAATGCTAGAAAAGAAAAAGCTGATGATTGGTGCGATCACCTTTCACGTTGGGATTATCCTAGCGTTCTTCGGCCACATCTTAGGAATTTTGATTCCCAAAGCTTTTACGGATTTCCTAGGGATTTCGGATGAAATGTATCATATGTTTGGCTCCCTGATGATGGGGACCGGTGCGGGGGTGTTAGCGCTGGCTGGGATGATTATCCTGACTTACCGGCGTTTCACCAATGTGCGGGTCTTCATGACCAGTTCGTGGAGCGACTTGATGGTCAACGTAGCCCTGTTGATTACGATTATCTTAGGGTTATCATCAACGCTGTCCGGGCCATTTCACCCGACCTTTGACTACCGGACGACTTTATCAGTCTGGGCGCGGTCCTTGTTCTACTTCCAACCAAAATGGTGGTTGATGGCCAACGTACCGTGGATTTACAAGATTCACGTGGTTTGTGGCTTTGCAATTTTCGGTTTCTTCCCGTACACCCGGTTGATTCACGCGATTGCGATTCCATATCAATACTTCTACCGCCGTTACATTGTGTATCGTCGGCGGCCACGGGTCTAGCAGCTATCGCTTAAATGTAAATTAACTAATGCTGGTCTTCGGACTTCGAGAATGCTGAATTCTTGAAGTCTGGGGGCCAGTTTTTGATTGCCGGCGGTGTTAGTTTGACGGTGATTTCGGGCTGATTTCAAAATGAGTAGGCGCAGGAGATTTGACGGGCACCTTGGTCAGAAAATGGCGTGGCCCGGAAGATTTGACGGTAGCTTGGACCGGCAATGGCTTGGACCTTTCGGCGTTAAGTTCGGTCTGGAACGGATTGATTCGAGAAATTCGACAGTCAAATTAGGCTTGAAAATGGCTTGGATGGGAGTTTTCGCGATGCGTTTAAATTAGAACTGATGGCGTCAAACGTCCCGCAGAACAGGCGGAACCAAGTTGTCCGCATCCCGCGAGTGGTTTTGACCAGCACGAATCGGCGGGTGTTCGGAAAAGCTGACGCGCGAATTAATGTGAGCGTGACCAAATTGTGAGCGGACGCGCTTTGGGGTGTTTCCCTAATAGGATTATGGTGGTGGGGGTGCTATGCTGAAATTAATTAAATTATTGGAAAGGAGTGCCGTCATGGCCAAGTTTAATTTTACATTGAATGCTGCGCGGATGGACGCGAGTGGACACTATGACTTTCAAAATGTCTTTGAGTTTCCCGATTTTATCGAAATGCGGCCGACGTTGCGGGCTGCCGTACGAACAGTCGCGCGCGAGGCGTTTGACCAACCCGTGTTGCCCGTTAAAGTCGAACGAATGACCACCTCGCTGGAAGAACAATTAGAGCGCGAAACCCGCAAGTATGAGCGTCAAGTGGGGGTTTATGAAAACCAAAAAGGGGAGCGTAATCAGCTCGTTCGGTTGTTCACCCACGTGTTACAAGTCATCAGTCGGACGGATGACATCACCGAAGAACTTGAGGACATTATTTACGCGGTCAACCAGACCCGGCTGAGTTTGATTGGCTTACCAGATCTGGAAGGCACGGGTGAACTGTATGACGCTGACCGCGACCGGGAGTTGATTCCGGGAACCTACTATCATTTTGTGACTCAGTTGTTAGTCAAGCCCTATTTGCGGGATGTAAGTGGCGAGCTGGTTCCCGAAAACGTGACGGCACCTGGGCGGCATTTGGTCGTGCGGATGACGACTTATGCTTATCGAGACTGGGATGCATATCTGGTACATGAATATGATGAACA
Source organism: Lactiplantibacillus sp. 7.2.4 (assembly GCF_018991185.1). NCBI lineage: Bacteria > Bacillati > Bacillota > Bacilli > Lactobacillales > Lactobacillaceae > Lactiplantibacillus > Lactiplantibacillus sp. 7.2.4. The sequence goes on along the minus strand of NZ_JAGYGS010000004.1, from coordinate 55,436 downwards.
GCATTTGATCAAAAATGAGAAGGGCCTGACCAACGCCGACTACTACGATAAGTTGGAAGCCGTCGAATTGAAATATGCCGATCATATCTATTCAGAAGTATTAGCGGATACGTACCAAGATTTCATCAAGATTTTAGTACCAGACCAGTTGCCGCGCTTTGAAATCATGTCGAGTGACTTGCGGCCGTTATTGGCAAAGAATCCTGGGCTGCGAATCCGACTGGCAGCAATCGTTAACCGTAATTTTAAACTCGATGCGCAGGGCTATGAACACGTGATGGATGCACCGCTAAAAGAAATTAAGCAAAAATACCAATTTTATCGGGAAAACTTTTAGCGAACTTTTAATGAAGGGGGCGGTGCAAGATGGCCGTTGATGCACAGTTAGGAACTGAAGCTTTTGAAAAGGTGATTTTTATGTTGGATGTGGTCCCAACCGCGAATAATATCCAGGAATTTGCGCTGCAGGGCAATCTGTATCCAGAGCCGATCGACGAGACGGCGTGGGCGCTGCCAGGATATTTGTCGGATGATTATAACGTCTTCTTGGTATTTGCGCCCAACGTCTTAAATCACTGGACAGTCACCTGCGCACAAGTCAAGATTGAAAATGGGCATGACATCACCGAGATGAGTAACGTGGTCCCAACTGGAACTGGGATGAACGCGATTGCCCATGCTAGCAAAGCTGGGGCGATTGAACTGTTGGCGTACTTTAAGACGCTGGAAGCAAATGGGCTCGGGCACTTTGATGATGAAATCTGGAAGTATGTTGAGTGAAATTTGAATCGTTGAATTTTAATAAATAGTCGTTGTGGAACTGGCCTGTGATTGGTGGTTGTATGGCGACTATTTTTAGTGAAAGACTGCTGCTTTACCGCATTCAGATGAAACTTTTTGTCCCGTTATATCAGGATGTCCAAGTGGGTGTGTTGTCACTGAATAGATTTCTCCTTGAGGAGTGCGTTACGGGTTGGCACGTCAGAACATGTCAGGCCCTGATCAATTGCTATCAGACGATATCAGTCTTATATCCAGGCAAATCATAGGTGTCCCCGACAAGCAATCATTAGAAATTCTTAGCAAATTCCCAAGCACAAACTATTTTACCTTCTTTGACTAATTTGATAAACTTAGGATAAGAAAGTTGAGGTGACTGATTGAGATGGCTAGTCATAGGCAAATGATTGACAAACTAGTGTGAGGAAGTTGCTAGCGCCGTATGCGTTAGTAACGATCCACTAACTCAATTTTAATCTTAACTCGGGAAACGTAACGAGTAGTCAATTTTAGGTGAAAGAGGGATTCTATGAACAATTTTCAAAATGACCCACAACCACGGACCATTAATACGCAAGTTGGGCTCCGTAGTTTCTTAACAAAAATGTATGGGTTCATGACGGTTGCTGTGTTGGTTTCAGCCTTGACCGTTTACTTATCAATGACCATGTTCCAGGCACAAATTTATGCTGCCTTCAATGCTCATCCAATCATGGCACTGGTTATTTTCATTGTTAGCATGTTCGTCATGATTGGCGGGATTCAAGCCAATGCAACGCGTAATCCAGCAATGAGTTTTACCTTGCTGATGCTGTTCTCAGTGGTCTTTGGGGTCGAAATGTCGATCATCTTATCCTTATACACGGGTGCGGTGATTACCGGGGCCTTCGTTGCTGCTGGTGCAGTTTTCGCCACGATGGCCGTTATTGGGACGACCACTAAGCGTGATATTTCACGGATCGGTAGCCATCTGATTGCCGCATTAATTGGTTTGTTTGTGGCTTCCATCGTTAACATGTTCTTACAAAGCGCCATGATTAGTTATATCTTCTCATACATCGGTGTCTTGATTTTCGCCGGTTTATCCATGTGGGATGCTAATCGGATGCGAGACATGTATTTACAATATGGTGACCAAGTTTCATCTACTGGTTTAGCCGTTACTGGGGCCTTACAACTCTATTTGGATTTTGTTAACTTATTCTTATACTTCGTCCAAATCTTCGGTGGTTCAAGCCGCGACTAATCACTAACAAAATAAGCTTCAAATTAGACACGCTAGCCCGTTCGGTTAGGGTGTCTTTTCGTTAGTATGCCGATATGGGCCAGCTGGTGGTTATGAGTTGTGATGCATAATTATTGAAACATGCGTCAATATGCGTCGTGCTAGTTATTATTTAGCATAAAAGCTGATTGAAACGTGCTAGTTGGATTGTTGTTCGTCAGCGGAGGCGAGCCCTATTCTGACCTCCGGGGCTGGCTGACAACGCTGGAACAGGGCGGACATCGATTTGAACTCACGCAGAAGCCCACTGCGCAATTTCAAATACGAGTCTTATCCTAAGCCGGAAGAAGACCACTTCCAGCTAAGAATAATTTGGCTACTGAGCATTGTCAGCCAGCCCCTCCGGTCGGGAACCCGCTCGAATGGCGGATGAACGGCCACTTATCTGGGTGCAATTGGCTAATGAATATTAGGTGACTGGTCCTTCAGATAAACCTTTTTAATTGGTATCGATGGTGGCTAAAAAACTCATCGAAATTTTCAGGCCAAGATTTTGTCGAGCGGACCTAATCGAAACTGCTTTGTTGGTAAATGACTGGATTACTGATTGCAAAGCATTAACGACTAATTAATTTTTAGCCTTATTCGAAGACATATCGAGTAAAGGATAGTAATCTGACACTTCTGTATTGACGACACTAGACGATAGACTAATGACTAAGAAAAAGTTTTAGACAAAACAAATCTAACAGTCAGATAACAGTTGTACTGTTTGATATGAATCAGTGATCAGTCTTTAAAAAAGTTGGGTCCGCACATTTCCGCCTTTCGAATACAATCCCGGCTGGAAGGTATTCTGGGCAAGGCCAAGTGGTGAAATTTCACTTAGCAAGCGTTTTTGGCTTGGTTAGTGAAAGACCAGTATTTAAGACGTGGGCTGTCGGCTTAAATCTGTGTCCACCACGTTCCGGCCATTGCACAGAATGCCTGGAAGCCGGTGTAGGAAGCATCTACTACAGCAAGTTTACGGTAACTCGCACTGTTTCCAGCGGGCCCCAGCTGGCAGCACTTGAACTTAGAAAATGGCACGTTTTAATCATGATTCATAACACACAATGCGTGTCAATATTCAAAGTCAAAGGCGGCCAGCTCACTAACGAACAGAAAATCTATGATTTACCGGGTTTTCAGTGGGCCGAACTCCCGTTTTAGGTGATTGTTTGGTACAATTATAAGGGTAAACCACTTGTTAGTGGACCACATACCGGTCGCAAAATCAGTTTGATGCAAAATGACTGATAACACTGATGAGCATTGCATGATATCGATAACTTAAAATTAAGAGACGGGGAGCAAACCAATGGCAAAAAAATTATTACTGATTGATGGTAACAGTGTGGCGTTTCGGGCGTTCTTTGCCTTGCATAACCAACTGGAACGGTTCGTAAATCCGGATGGCTTGCATACAAACGCTATTTATGGCTTTAATACCATGCTTGACCACATGATCAAGGCCGTGGACCCCACCGATATGCTGGTGGCTTTTGATGCGGGTAAGACCACGTTTAGAACCGCCATGTATGATAATTATAAGGGGGGCCGCGCCAAGACCCCAAGTGAGTTCTCTGAGCAGATGCCATATATTAAGCAATTATTAGACGCTTATGGCATTAAACATTATGAATTAAAAGATTATGAAGCCGATGATATTATCGGGACGCTGGCTGGGCAGGCTGATCAAGCGGGCTATACGACGACGATCGTTACTGGTGATCGTGATTTGACCCAGTTAACGACGGAACGGACGACGGTGGCAGTGACCGTTAAAGGGGTTTCAGAAGTTGAACGCTACACCCCAGAACACGTTACAGAAAAATTAGGCATCACGCCGGCACAAATCATTGATATGAAGGGGCTAACGGGTGATACTTCAGATAATTATCCTGGTGTGACCAAGGTCGGCGAGAAGACAGCGCTGAAATTGCTGAAACAATACGGGTCGATGGAAGGTATCTATGAAAACATCGATGCGATGAAGGCCAGCAAGATGAAGGAACATCTGATTGAGGACCGCGAACAGGCGGCTCAAGCCAAGGTGCTCGCAACCATCAAGCGGGATGCACCGATTGAGGTTCAGTTGTCAGATTTGACCTATAATGGCCCTGATTTGGACCAGTTGGCCGCGTTCTATCAAACGATGGATTTTCAGTCATTTTTGAAGAAGTTGCATCTGCAATCTGACGAACCAGCGACACCAATCGAATACACTGTTTTGACCAAAGACAATTTGGATGAATTACAACAATTCACGACCAATGTCGACTTCTATCTTGAAATGCCGACACCAAACTACCACACCTCCGCCTTCGCTGGTTTTGCGATTGGTGCGGATGGTCATTGGTGTATTAGTCGTGATGTTGAATTGTTGATGCAACCCGCAGTCAGCGAGCTTTTGACTAGCGATACGCTGACCAAGGACGTTTTTGATATGAAACGAACGATGGTTGGGCTGAACCGTTTGGGCATCCAGCTTGGTAAGGTCGATTTCGACCTATTACTCGTTTCATATTTACTAGACACCAATGATAACAGCAACGACCTTGGTAGTCTGGCGGAACAACACGGCTACACTGACTTGCCAAGTGACGAGACCGTCTACGGCAAGGGTGTCAAACGTGCGATTCCAGAGGATGATGACGTGTTCTTCAGTCATTTGGCACGAAAATTAGCGGCAATTGCTGATTTGAAATCACGCTTGTTGAAAGAACTCGCGGATAATGAGCAGGCCCAACTCTACGATGATATCGAAAAACCAATGGCGACGGTGCTCGCTCAGATGGAAATTGCCGGCATTACCGTTGATAGCAGTCGCTTGAAGGCGATGGGTAGTCAGTTTACGGAACGCCTGAGTGAGATCGAACAGACCATCTATCAAGAAGCCGGTGAAGAGTTCAATATCAATTCACCCAAGCAATTGGGCCACATTTTATTTGAAGAAATGAAGTTACCAGTCATTAAAAAGACGAAGACCGGTTACTCGACCGCCGTCGACGTGTTGGAAAAATTAGCACCAGAAGCACCAATCGTCGCGAATATCTTGCAGTATCGTCAAATTTCAAAGATTCAATCAACCTACGTGGTGGGCTTGCTGGATGCCATTCATTCCACGGACCAAAAAGTGCACACGCGTTATCTTCAAACGTTGACGCAAACAGGCCGCTTGTCCTCAGTTGACCCGAACTTGCAAAATATTCCTGTTCGGCTCGAAGAAGGGCGTAAGATTCGGCAAGCGTTCGTTCCAAGTCATGACGGTTGGCAGATTTTTTCATCTGATTATTCGCAAATTGAATTGCGGGTGCTCGCCCATATTACCGGTGATGAGAACATGCAAGCGGCCTTTAAGGAAGGCGACGACATTCATGCCGCCACGGCGATGCGAATCTTTAATTTGAAATCTGCTGAAGACGTGACACCTAATATTCGTCGGCAAGCCAAAGCGGTCAACTTCGGTATCGTTTACGGCATCAGTGACTATGGCTTGTCACAAAATATTGGTATCAGTCGTAAGCAAGCGCGCAGCTTTATTGACGCTTACTTCAAGGAATATCCAGGTGTCAAGCAGTACATGGATGATATTGTCAAATCGGCAAAGGAACAAGGCTACGTTGAGACAATTTCTCATCGTCGTCGCTATTTGCCAGACATTAATTCGAAGAGTTTCAACCAACGCTCGTTTGCCGAACGGACGGCCATGAACACGCCAATTCAAGGTAGTGCGGCCGATATTATCAAAATTGCGATGATCAAGATGCAAGCCGAGTTGAAAAAAGCTGGTTTGAAAGCAACCATGCTTTTACAAGTTCATGATGAATTGATTTTTGAAGCACCAAAGGAAGAGATTCCAGTTTTAGAAAAATTAGTACCAAGCGTGATGGATTCCGCCGTGAAGTTAGCCGTACCGTTGAAGGTCGAGAGTCACTACGGTGATACTTGGTACGATGCAAAATAGGGGGAACCACCATGCCTGAATTACCAGAAGTTGAAACGGTTCGTCGTGGATTGAATCGGCTCGTTAAAGGTGCCACGATCGCTGATATTGACGTCTATTGGCCCAAAATCATCAATAATGACGTGGCTTTATTCAAACAACGGCTGATCAATCAGACGATTCAAACCATTGACCGGCGTGGCAAATATTTATTGTTCCGATTTAGTAACGGTTTAACGATGGTGTCACACCTACGCATGGAAGGTAAGTACAACGTCGTTCCGCGTGGTGAAGCGCGCGATAAGCATACGCACGTCGTCTTTCATTTAACGGATGACCGGGACTTGCTGTATAACGATACCCGTAAATTTGGGCGGATGACGTTGGTGCCGACTGGTGAGGAACTATCGGTGGCTGGACTACGCACAATTGGCCCGGAGCCGGTCGCTGACCAACTGACCTTGGCTTATCTGACTGCGACGCTTGAACATTCCAAGAAAATGATCAAGCCGCTCTTACTGGACCAGAGTAAGATTGCGGGCATCGGCAATATTTATGCGGATGAAACGTTGTGGATGAGCAAGATTCATCCGATGCGGCCAGCTAATTCGCTGACAGCCGATGAAATTGCAACGTTGCGCGACAATATTATTACCGAAATGGCATTAGCCATCAAAGGACACGGAACGACGGTACACTCGTTCTCAACGGCGTTTGGTGAGGCCGGTCAATTTCAGAATCACTTGCACGTCTATGGTCGTGAAGGTGAACCTTGTGAGCGGTGTGGTACGATGATTGAGAAAATCAAGGTCGCGCAGCGTGGGACACATTTCTGTCCCCTTGAACAACGATTGTAGGTGACCACCGTGACGAAATTAATCGGGTTGACCGGTGGGATTGCGACTGGAAAATCCACCGTTTCTAAGTTATTAGCGCAGTATTTACCTATCGTGGATGCTGACAAAATCGCCTGGGCGGTCGAAGGACCAGGACAACCCACGACGCAGAAAATCGCTGCTAAGTTTGGGCCGGACGCATTATTGGCGGATGGTTCACTCAATCGGCCATGGCTCGGCCAGTTAGTTTTTAATGATTCGGCCGCCTTGCAGGATTTGACGGCCATTACCAGTTTGCCGATTCAATATGCGATGTTTGAAGCCATCGTCGCGGCAGGCCAGTCGAATCCAACGGCGATTATTCTAGACGTGCCGTTACTCTATGAGAGTGGCTGGCAGAATGTCTGTGACCAGGTTGTCGTCGTGACTGCACCACCGGCCATCGTACTAAAACGCTTGATGGCGCGCAACCAGCTGTCAAAGCAAGCGGCCCAGGCACGAATTGCGAGTCAGCTGCCATTGGCTCAAAAGGCCGCGTGGGCGGACGTGGTGATTGATAACGGTTCAACCGTTGATAAAACTGAAGCCGCCGTGTTAAAATGGCTAGAAACTATGACTGTTTAATAAAAATAATTGTGACTTGTTACAAGGGGTGTGAAAGCTATGCAATGTCCACATTGTCATCATAATGGCTCCCGTGTGGTTGACAGTCGACCGACTGATGACGGTCGCGTCATCCGGCGTCGGCGGGAATGCGAAAACTGTGGTTTCCGATTTACGACGTTTGAACGGGTCGAAGCGACCCCGTTATTAGTGATCAAGAAAAATGGTGCCCGTGAAGAATTCAATCGTGAGAAGGTCTTACGAGGGATTATTCGCTCCGCCGAAAAACGCCCAGTCAGCATGGAAACCATGACTGGGGTCGTTGATGATGTTGAAAATAAAGTCCGGTCACTGGGTGAAAATGAAATTTCCAGCCAAGTGATCGGTGAGTACGTGATGGAACAGCTCGCGGATATTGATGAAATTTCTTATATTCGTTTCGCTAGTGTTTATCGCCAATTCAAGGATATGCACGTCTTCTTGAACGAACTCCAAGATATGATGGAACGTGACAAGGTCAAGTTGGCGAAACCGTCAGTGAAGACCGAGCACGCGCCAAAACGTAAAAAAGATTAGGTCAAAAGAATGGTGAACAAGATGCCAAATGAAGAACCATTGACGCCCAAATCAGGACTGGTGGTCCCACAAGCCCCAGCGTTGAGCGCCGCCCAGCAAGCAGTCTTAGCGGAGCTGTATTTACCGTTGATCGGGCCACTGGCATATAGTTTGTATGCCGCGCTGCGAAGCTTACAAAGCAGTGAAAACGAACTGAGTAATCGTCGTAGTCATGCGGAATTGCTAGGAATTTTGAACGCAGATTTACCGACCGTATTGGCAGCACGTCGTAAACTAGAGGCGACGGGGCTGTTACGGAGTTATTACCAACAAGATGAGCTCGGCACTTTGTATATTTATCGCTTGCAGGCACCGCAACTAGCCTTACAATTCTTTGCAGATGACCTGTTAAGCGTTTTGCTGCTCGATACTGTTGGGGAATTACGCTACCAACAGCTGGCTAGTGATTTTGCCACGCAACCGGTGGATCTGACGGCGGCGAAGGACGTGACGGCTAATATCCTCGAGGTATTTCACGTTGATGGTCATAAAGTCACGACCACGCCACGCCCTGTCCAGCAGGTGCGGGCACAGCTGGCTGCCAATGAACCGGCTGAAGATCAATCACCAGTACTCAGTGATGATGACTTCGATTGGCAATTATTAGGTCAAATCTTGAAGCAAAACTACGTTGACTTGAAACAAGTGGCTAGTTCGCGCCAACTTATCGTTACGGAAAGTCGGGTTTATGGCATCAGTGAGATTGAGATGGCCAAGCTGATCAGTGAAGTTGCCAGTTTGACGACTGGACAATTTGACGAGAACCAGTTGAAACTATTGATCGCACGCCGGTATGAGCGGCCAACCACGCCAACTCGGACGACGACAAATGAAGCAACGACCGATCAGTCGACTAAACCAACCACTACGGCGGCCAATTCTAGTAAGGCAACCCGGCAGCCAGCTTCAACGGCACAACTTTCTAAGGCGGAACAGCAACTGGTCGATGTTGCGAAGCAGGCCGTGCCGTACGATTTTTTGGCGGCGGTGAAGGCAGAAAAGCACGGCTTTGTGACAAGTGGTGAAAATCGGCTGGTCCATGACTTGATCAGTAGGGGCGTGTTACCGAATTCGGTCATCAACATCGTCATTTATTACTTGCTCCAAAACCGGGAGTTGGCTGCGCTCAATCGAAGTTTGATCGAGACGGTCGCCAATGACTGGCAACAACATGGCGTCAACACGCCAGAAGCGGCGCTGGCCTACTTGAAGCAACGTCAGCGGCCGAAGACCTCGACACCGCGGCGTAAGTCGAATGCCCGGCCAACCCGCAAAGAAGTGATGCCGAAGTGGGCCCAGAAACAACAAGCCGGCGAAGCTCAGCCGGACAAGCCCAACAAGCAACTGTCGGAAGAACAACGTCAGCAATTAGCGGCACGACTCGCCAAGCTCGAGACAAATTCAGAAAAGGAGGACTAAAGCATGGAGAATATCTCAGAAACACTCCGGACGTTAATGAATCGCAAAAACTTGAATCATCGCTATGAGGCGTTAATGACGACCGTGTATCATGATCCAGATGTTCGTCAGTTTTTAGCCGCTCACCAGGATGAATTATCTGCGGATGCTTTGGAACGCTCTGGTGCCAAATTATATGAATTTTGCGAAGAAAAACGCAAGCTCGCCCGGCATGAACCGACGCAGGCACCGGGCTATCAGCCGACATTGGTGATGAGTAATCATCTGATCGACATTGCTTATCAACCAACGCCGCAATTACAAGAACAACAGGCAGCCCGAGCGCTACAACAACGAGTCCGGTCGATCAGCATGCCCAAAAGCATTCAAACGGCCGATTTAAAGTCGTATGATCAAGACGGCGACCGCGCGACGGCACTGGTGGCAGCGCTGGACTTTATTGATGCTTACACGCAAGCCCCGAAACGGTTTCATCGCGGTCTTTACCTGTATGGGTCGTTTGGCGTCGGCAAGACCTATCTGCTCGGTGGGATGGCGAATGAACTGGCCGCCCGCGGCTTCAATACGACATTGATTCATTTTCCAAGCTTTGCGGTCGAAATGAAGCGGTCCATCAGCAACAATACGTCTGCCGATAAGGTCGATGCGATTAAACGGGCGCCAATTTTGATGATCGATGATATTGGCGCAGACGCGTCGTCCACTTGGATTCGCGATGATGTGCTTGGGGTGATTTTAGAGTACCGGATGCAAGAAGAGTTACCAACCTGTTTTTCATCGAACTTTTCAATGCAAGAATTACAGGACGGTTACTTAACGATTTCGCAAAAGGGTGATGAGGAACCAGTCAAAGCCCAGCGAATCATGCAACGGGTGCGCTACCTCTCCAGTGAGATCGAAATGGTCGGTCGCAATCGGCGCTTGAATCCAGATGGTTAAAATCAAGAGTTGACTTTTAAGTTAAAAGTGGTTTAATGAAAACAGATGCAAAAGACACGCTTCGTTTATCATGGCTCACAGAGACCAAGACCTTGTTCTGGAAGTCTTGGACCGGATTTATGAAGATACCACTTTTGTGAACATGCTCAATTGAGCCGGAACGCTTCCGTTATTAGCGCTAATGAGTCAGTGTCCTTTGTGATACTGAAAAATCGGGTGGAACCACGTCAATGACGTCCCTAATGCTAGTTCAGTCTGGCATTAGGGACTTTTTTGTCGTCCCGGCGCGGTGTTTTGGTGAGTGGGTAAATTTTAAGGAGAGTGTCAAGTATATGGCAAGTATTAATGTTAAGTTCCCAGATGGTGCTGTAAAGCAATTTGATGCCGGCGTAACGACGGAAGCAATTGCTAAGTCAATTAGTCCTTCATTGGCTAAACGGTCGGTTGCTGGTAAGTTCAACGATCAGATCGTGGACTACCGCCAACCACTGACAACCGATGGTAGTATCGAAATTATCGCTGCTGATAGCGAAGACGGCCTGAATGTCTTACGGCAAACGGCTGCCCAAGTATTGGCTAACGCGGTCAAGCAACTCTTCCCAAGTATTCATTTTGGGAGTGGTGAAGGGAATGCCAACGGTTTCTTCTTTGATACCGACAACCCAGACGAAGATGGTAAGCAAGTAAGCGAAGATGATTTGGAAGCAATCAGTGATAAGATGGCTGCAATCATCAAGCAAGACTTACCAATCGAACGCGAAGTTTTGTCGAAGGCGGATGCGCTTGCATTAGTTGGCGACAATCCTTACCAACAAGACTTAGTTAACGAACGGGCTGCCGAAAACGATGGTCAAGTCGTGGTTTACAAGCAGGGCGATTTCGTTGATTTATCAGATGGTGCCCAATTAGCCTCAACTGGTAAAGTCAAAGTCTTCAAGCTATTGTCCGTTGCCGGTGCATACTGGCAAGGTAAGTCTAGCAATCCAATGTTACAACGGATCTACGGGACGGCTTTCTTGAAGCAAAAAGACTTGGATGCTGACTTAAAGCGGCGTCAAGAAGCACGTGAACGCGATCACCGGGTCATTGGTAACGAATTAGACTTATTCTTCGTTGATCCTAAGGTCGGCAACGGGTTACCTTACTGGATGCCAAATGGTGCCACGATTCGTCGTCAAATCGAACGTTACATCATCGACAAGGAAGTTGCTAACGGCTACCAACACGTTTACACACCAGTGCTTGCTAACTTAGATGTTTACAAGCAATCTGGTCACTGGGACCACTACCGTGAGGACATGTTCCCACCAATGGACATGGGTGACGGCGAACAATTGGAATTACGGCCAATGAACTGCCCATCACATATTCAAATTTACAACCATCACATTCGCTCATACCGTGAATTACCATTGCGGATCGCCGAACTTGGGATGATGCACCGTTACGAAAAATCCGGGGCCTTGACTGGGTTATCACGGGTTCGTGAAATGACCTTGAACGATGGTCATACATTCGTTGCGTTGGATCAAATCGAGGAAGAATTCAAGAAGATCTTGAGTTTGATGGTTGAAGTATACGAAGACTTCGATATTTCTGACTACCGCTTCCGTTTGAGCTATCGTGACCCTGAAAATACTGAAAAGTACTTCGATGACGATGCAATGTGGGAACGGAGCCAAAAGATGTTGAAATCTGCCATGGATGACATGGGCTTGGATTACTTCGAAGCTGAAGGGGAAGCCGCATTCTACGGTCCTAAGTTAGACGTTCAAACGAAGACGGCCCTTGGTGGTGAAGAAACCTTATCCACGATTCAATTGGACTTCTTGTTACCAGAACGCTTCGATTTGAAGTATGTCGGTGCTGATGGTGAAGAACACCGTCCAGTGATGATTCACCGTGGCTTAGTTTCAACGATGGAACGCTTCGTGGCTTACTTAACTGAAATGTACAAGGGTGCTTTCCCAACTTGGTTGGCTCCTAAGCAAGTTACCATCATTCCAGTTAACAACGGTGCACATGGCGCCTATGCTGAAACGGTTCGTCGTCGTTTAGCCGCTGAAGGCGTTCGGGTAAGTATTGATGACCGGAACGAAAAGATGGGTTACAAGATTCGTGAATCACAAACGAAGAAGGTCCCATACTTGTTAGTTGTCGGTGACCAAGAAGTTGCTAACGGTAGCGTTTCAGTTCGGAAGTACGGCGAAGAACGGACGGAATCCGAAGCTGTCGACATGTTCATCGGGGCAATCACGCAGGAAATCAAGCGTTACAGTCGTGGTGCTAGCAAATAATTAACGACTAATGACATCAATGTAGATTGATGGGTTGACAAGGGCGGTCGTTCTTGTTAATATATTGGAGTTGAGAAAAAAGCAGAAGCACCCGCTTCTCGCCTTGGTAACCAGAGTTATCGGGCAGATGAACGATGAATTGATTCCCATTAACGGGGTTGAGCGGGCGTATTATGCGCCCGCTCTTTTTGTGAATTTCTCTAAAATTTTTCGGAGGTGAATTACCATAGCTAAGGATTCAATGGTTAATGACGGCATCCGTGCTCGCGAAGTACGTTTGATCGCCAGTGATGGTGAACAATTAGGTGTCAAGTCACGACAAGAAGCAATGCAGATTGCTGAAGACGCTAGTTTAGACCTAGTATTGGTTGCGCCGAAAGCGAAGCCACCCGTTGCCAGAATTATGGATTATGGGAAGTACCGTTTCGAGCAACAAAAGAAGGAACGGGAAGCCCGTAAGAAGCAAAAAGTGGTCAGCATCAAGGAAGTCCGCTTGAGCCCAGCTATCGACACCAATGACTTTAACACGAAGCTGAAACATGCTGAAAAGTTCTTGTCAAAAGGTGACAAGGTTCGCGTCTCCATCCGGTTTAAGGGCCGTGCCATTACCCATAAGGATATTGGTCGCCAGGTCTTGAACCGAATGATCGAAGCCACTAAGGAATTTTCGACGGTCGAAGCCTATCCTAAGATGGACGGCCGGAGCATGTTCTTAGTGCTAGCACCAAAAACAGATAAGTAATTTCTAGGAGGATTATTGATTATGCCAAAACAAAAGACAAACCGCGCTGCTGCAAAGCGTTTCAAGGTAACTGCTAAGGGTAAGATTAAGAGCGCCAACGCTTTTACTAGTCATCGTTTCCATGGTAAGACTAAGAAACAACGTCGCCAATTACGTGGTACGGCTATTATCGAAAAGCCAATGGTCAAAACATACCACAAGTTATTACAAAAATAATTCACAACGTTTTAGTTAAATCTAGGAGGAAATAACATGGCTCGAGTAAAAGGTGGAACTGTAACACGCAAACGTCGCAAACGGATTTTAAAATTAGCTAAAGGTTACCGTGGTGCTAAGCACATCCAATTTAAGGTTGCTAAGGACCAAGTAATGAAGTCATACCAATACGCTTTCCGCGATCGTCGCCGGCGTAAGAGTGACTTCCGTCGTCTTTGGATTGCCCGGATCAACGCGGCAGCCCGGATCAACGACATCAGCTACAGCCAATTAATGCACGGTTTAAAGGTTGCTAACGTTGACGTTAACCGTAAAATGTTAGCTGACTTAGCCGTTAACGATGCGGATGCATTCAAGGCATTAGTTGACACTGCTAAAAAGGCACTTGCTTAATTTAAAACTTAATTAGGGCGTTGCTCTAATGTTGAAAGACCGTCATCCTGTGGGGTGGCGGTCTTTTTTTGAACAATGAATTTGGTACTGCCTGAAAGTGATAGATATTATTTATTAGTCATTAAGCTGGAATTTTCATGTGAGTGCACGTTTGATTTGCGAGACATAGTAAGCATAACGTATCAAGTCCAACATTGGTTGCAAATCAGTTGCTTCCGAATAGGGAATCGATGGATAATAATTAACAACTTAGGAATTGAAGGTCAGATAACAATTCATGGGGGTGCAGTTATGGAACAATGTTTTGGAATTATTGGCGGGATGGGCACGATGGCAACTGAGAGTTTTGTACATGCAGTGAATCAGCTGACCAACGCTCATTGTGACCAAGATTATCTGAACTATGTGGTGCTAAACGACGCTCAGATTCCAGACCGAACAGCATATATTTTGGATCATCATCGCGCTAGTCCATTGCCTGCGTTGAAGTCAGATGTACGACTACTCAATAGATTGGCTGTTCAATTTATAGTGATGACGTGCAATACGGCCCATTATTTCGTGCCTGAGCTAACTAAAATTTCACGTGTTCCAATTTTGAATATGCCTATGGTAGCGGTTAAAGCCGCAAGTCAGCAACACAGTGACTTGCCGTTAAGAATTGGTATCCTGGCAACGACCGGAACGATACAATCTCATCTTTATCAGGACATCATCCATGCCAACGGACACGTTTCGGTCGTCCCAAGTGAAGCGGAGCAAGTTCAACTCATGGATTTGATTTATCACGATATTAAACAGCACAATTTTGTGGATCAAGCTAAGTTTCACGGGTTAATTGCGCAATTGCTAAACGTTGAACACTGTGACGCCGTTATCTTAGGGTGCACAGAGTTGTCTGTAGCACAAGCCACGAATCCCTTTATGTCTGAAAAAGTGATTGATGCTCAGCAGGAACTGGCTAAAGCTGCAGTATACCGCGCGCAATCGGTTAAGACCACGTTACTTTGGGAGCAACGTACACAGTCGGTGAATAAATGAGTGGGGTGTGTTAGGCTGTCTAATAAAAATAAGCAGCATACTTACTGTGTATCTCGCAGTAGGTATGCTGTTTTGCGTGCATATTTGGATTGTGTGAAATGATCTGACTGATTCAGTATGCTCAGAATCACTATTTATATGTGGAGAATCGTTTTTAAAACGATTGGAGTTCGTTAATTATTGCTCGATCGCGTGACTGTTGATGCAAAAATAATCGCTAGTGATGCTACACGTCAGTAACGCTACAAATTCTTTCTTTGCACTTTCAAGCGTAAAGGTCACGCGGTACAGTTCTCATTATCTATAGAAACTGTAACAAGACTTTCTCTAAATATGGTATGACTTTTCTTTTACTCAAAATTTGCCGTGAATTTACAAAAACAAATTCAGAATGTTCTTCTCGATTTAGATAAATTTTCTGATCAGCTGATATCTCATGTGCCAGATAAACTAATCTTGTAAACACGTGATTTTTGTCCTTATCAAGGACTGAATCTTCCCAGATAATTCTGCTAATTTTTACCTTTAACCCAGTTTCTTCCATACATTCCCGAATTGCTGTTTCTCTTGGAATCTCATTATTGATGGCTAAACCACCAGGAATATCCCAGTATCCAGGGTATACATTTTTATTGCCGTATTCTTTTCGGGTACGCTGTAAAATCAAAAATCCTCGATTGGTTGGTATTAAAACATGCGCTATAATTTCAACCATTATCCTTGCCCTCCTAAAAACTGTATAAAAATCACCCCCGTATGCACGGGGAATAGACTAGCGTAGAAATTTCAGTTAGTCACATTGGAGGATCACCCCCGTATGCACGGGGAATAGAATGGAATTTCGTCGCGGTTGTACCAATTCATAGGATCACCCCCGTATGCGCGGGGAACAGTCATCTAAAACGGATAGATAGTATAACTGGTCGGGATCACCCCCGCATACGCGGGGAACAGGTCACGCCAATATTCGTTAGTGCACGAATTATAGGATCACCCCCGCATACGCGGGGAACAGCAACTACTCAAAAGGACAGTACATTTGCAACTAGGATCACCCCCGCATACGCGGGGAACAGGCGTGAGTGTTAGTAATAATGACGCTGTTAACGGGATCACCCCCGCATACGCGGGGAACAGCGACCGCATAATCCCTAAGCGTTTGCATTGCTAGGATCACCCCCGCATACGCGGGGAACAGAATCGGATAACCAATACCCTCGTCAGCGTCATAGGATCACCCCCGCATACGCGGGGAACAGTTGAAATTCTCGTAAAACTATATGATGTCATTAGGATCACCCCCGCATACGCGGGGAACAGGCTGAATTACGAAACAGCAAATTGGCTATTTTAGGATCACCCCCGCATACGCGGGGAACAGTTCATCGTTTTTCCGTGGATTATTCGCATATGGGGATCACCCCCGCATACGCGGGGAACAGCATAGTAAAGAAAGGTTAGGTACAGTTATGAAAGGATCACCCCCGCATACGCGGGGAACAGTTTCAACTTATCAAACACAGACGGCTAGTCAGAGGATCACCCCCGCATACGCGGGGAACAGAAGTTACAAGCCCGGTTATCCATCGGGTCACTAGGATCACCCCCGCATACGCGGGGAACAGAATGGATATACACGGTTAACTGCGTTTAACCTGGGATCACCCCCGCATACGCGGGGAACAGACGTGTCTACAACCAGTGGTAGCTCGTCTTTAAGGATCACCCCCGCATACGCGGGGAACAGCCTGATAAATCAAATTAGCCTGCTTGTGTTTGGGGATCACCCCCGCATACGCGGGGAACAGGCGACTTGTTGTGAGATTACCTTAGCTGATTGAGGATCACCCCCGCATACGCGGGGAACAGTGGCGATCGACTATGTCTCCCGACAAATACCTAGGATCACCCCCGCATACGCGGGGAACAGCGTGTCGCATTGGCAGAAAATGGTTATATTGTAGGATCACCCCCGCATACGCGGGGAACAGGAAATATTATTCATTATTTTCTTCCTTCCTATAGGATCACCCCCGCATACGCGGGGAACAGATGGAACACAGCCGGCTCTACCCCATCTGTTTAGGATCACCCCCGCATACGCGGGGAACAGCAGCATTAGTAGCGTCGTTTGCGGCTATGATTGGGATCACCCCCGCATACGCGGGGAACAGTGGCAGTTGCTTGATCCCAACCAAGTCCTATTAGGATCACCCCCGCATACGCGGGGAACAGCTCATTGAGCGGTCTAAAATATCTTTAGCTGCGGGATCACCCCCGCATACGCGGGGAACAGGGCAATTAGAACATACGACATCTTACTTGATAGGGATCACCCCCGCATACGCGGGGAACAGTCGTCTAATTCTCCAATGTGTAGGTCACTTAAGGGATCACCCCCGCATACGCGGGGAACAGTTTACCGATTTTTTGCATAGCTCCGCCAATTCGGGATCACCCCCGCATACGCGGGGAACAGACAGATTCCATAAGTTACCAACAGAACAGAGTGGGATCACCCCCGCATACGCGGGGAACAGACTTCGTAATCAGCGGCATTTCCATGTTTGATGGGATCACCCCCGCATACGCGGGGAACAGTGATGCCAACAAGGCTGCCCAACTAGGCATCAAGGATCACCCCCGCATACGCGGGGAACAGTTAACACCGTTCATTCTAGTCGTTTTAGGCTTGGGATCACCCCCGCATACGCGGGGAACAGCTGTTGAGGGCACCGCTAGAACAGAGCCGGTTAGGATCACCCCCGCATACGCGGGGAACAGCTTTGCTGATAATCGTAAAGTTTAAACATACTAGGATCACCCCCGCATACGCGGGGAACAGTTTACGAATAGCTGAGATTGGATAATCAAATTCAGGATCACCCCCGCATACGCGGGGAACAGCATGCTTAGCTACTAACTGCAATGCGTACTTAAGGATCACCCCCGCATACGCGGGGAACAGGTAGGGACTTAGGTAGCAGCAGTGCTAATGCAGGGATCACCCCCGCATACGCGGGGAACAGCAGCCGTTCAAATGTTTTTCTACACGTTAAGTAGGATCACCCCCGCATACGCGGGGAACAGACTAAACAAATCCCGGTAAATCAACAATCCAAAATTGGCTAAGTATCATTTTACATTAACTTGATCGTTGAAAGCAACTATAGGGAAACTCCAAGACTGGACATATCAGACTGTCTTGACACAAACTAGTCGTCATAATTTATCAAAAATCCATCAAAGTCCTTCCAAAAATAGATGTATATTCAAACACTGAATGCTAATATTAGAAGTATAGAATCAGAAATAATTCAACCAGTAAGTGGGATAACATAAAGCGAATTGTTGATGAATAGCCAGTATGATAATGTAGGGGAATTATATTTAAAAGTCGGGAGCGTTTACAAGCAGTTTAGGGTTCTGACGAAAATATACGGATGAAAGTCGATGATTTCTTGTCAGTATAATTCAGGATTGTCAGCAATGTTCTTAATAAAATGTAAGCGCTTAATAATTGTGAAGCCTAAATACGCATTAAATTTGCAGGCAAAAAGCTACTTTCAATCAGCAACGCACAAATAATTTATAGAATGAAAGTGTGCTATTTAGTTCAGTATCAGCTAGCTTTGGAGGTGCATCAATGGAAAAACAATCAGGAGCAAAAAAGCCAGAATTATCAGAGTTAGGTCGTGTTCGAGACCGGTTGACTTTCTTGTACTTAGAACATGCTAAATTAGATCGTCAAGATAGTGCGATTCGAGTCAGTGATGCTCGAGGGATTGTGTTTGTTCCGGCCGCGATTATCAGTGTCCTAATGCTTGGGCCTGGCGTTGATGTGACCCATCGTGCCATGGAACTGATGGGTGATGCTGGGATGGCAGTCGTCTGGGTTGGCGAGCGTGGGGTGCGGCAATACGCACACGGTCGCGCGTTAAATCATTCGTCTTTATTACTTGAAGCCCAGGCAAAACTATTTTCCAATCAACGCTCACGTTTAGCCGTAGCGCGAAAAATGTATCAGATGCGTTTCCCAAATGATGACGTGAGTGGTTTGTCGATGCAAGCACTACGGGGCAAGGAGGGGGCCCGAGTTCGCCAGGTCTATCGGCTGCAATCAGAACGTACCGGGGTCAAATGGACTCGCCGCGATTATAATCCTGATAATTTTGAGGCCAGCTCCCCAATTAATCAAGCTTTAACTGCTGCGCATCAGGCTTTATACGGACTGAGCTACAGTGTCATTATGGCGATGGGCGCTTCTGCAGGGTTAGGTTTTGTGCACACTGGGCATGATTTATCCTTTGTCTATGACTTTGCTGATTTATATAAAGCTGAATTTTCAATTCCAGTCGCGTTTAACACTGTCGCAGCTTTAACAGAAGATGACAATATTTCTCGAAACACGCGACTAGCAATGCGTGATGCTTTTGTTGACGGTAAACTTTTGGGGCGGATGGTTTCAGATCTCAAAGCAATACTTGGCGTCACGGATGACCAGACTGAAATCAGTAACTTAAGCTTGTGGGATGATCAGCTTGGTTTGCAAGAGTTCGGCGTTCAGTATCATGAAATCAAGGTGGGTGAGACTCAATGATCGTGATTACGTTGACAAAAGTGCCGAATGCCTTGCGTGGTGATTTGACCAAATGGTATCAGGAAATTCAAACGGGGGTTTATGTCGGAAGTGTGAGTGCCAGAATTCGTGATTCGCTGTGGTTACGGATTGTTAAAAATATCGGCCGGGGTGAAGCCACGATGGTCTATAATGCCAATAACGAACTTGGCTATCAATTTAAAACCACTCGTCGGGATCATCAAGTGGTTGATTATGATGGCATTCCATTAATGATGCATTTGAACGCAGCTCCAGCAGTCGAAGAACACGGTTATAGCGACGCCGCTAAATTTCATAAAGCTCGAGTGATGAGTCGGAAAGCTCAACAAAAGCGGTCCCAGCAGTTTCGCAAAAATAATGAACCAATGGTAGCGGTAGACCTTGAAACAACGGGATTGGATCCTAGCAAGGATGTCATTATTTCAATTGGGGCAGTCAAAGCTACTACTGACGGCCAGGTTGCCGAATTTAGTCGCTTAATAAGTGTGACTGAATCAATCCCAGAAAAAATTAGCACACTTACTGGGCTAACCAACGACATACTGGCTAAACAGGGTGTTCCGATTGTTGAAGCGCTAAGTGGGTTAAATGCTTTCATAGGTGATTGCGCAATCGTGGGATATAATTTTCATTTTGATGAGGCCTTCTTAAAGCAGGCGTTTATCAGCAATAATTTGGAAGCGTTAAGAAGTCAAACCATGGATTTGATGCCAATTGTGAAGCGTACTAATGCGTTTTTAGATAACTATCGGCTCGCGACAGTACTGTCAGCATACGAAATTGAGAATTCAAAACCACATCATGCGCTAGAAGATGCTCGGGCGACGTTGGCATTAGCTCAGGCATTGAGTAAGGTAGAAAAGTTAAAAATTTAGAACACATCTGAGAGATACACTATTTGTGTAATGAAAGTTTGATTCATAAGGAAGATTGGTGGTGTGAACTTAAAATTTTAGCCATTGGTTCTCATAGAAGTCAAATTGCCCTGTTGATGAAGTGATGTTGTTGATCGCTCTGTATAAATGCTGAAATAGTCCTGTATGTGTTAGAGACAATAGCAATGCTGATTATGTCATGAATCGGTACAAGACTGCCCCCGTATACACGGGGAATAAAATGGTGGATATCGATTCAGCGAGGATGACCTCCGCATACACGAAGAACAGCTAGCGTCTACGCTTCTCACGAGAGTGCACCTCGAATCACTCCTGTATACACAGGGAAAAGAGTCGGGCTGACTCAGTATAGTGCGCAGTCATGGGATCAGCCCCGTATACACGGAGAACAGCAATCCCCCAAAAACGGGACTACCGGCGTGTTAAGGATCACCCCCGTATATACGGGGAACAGTGCCAGGACAAATCAGCAGAATACGGTTTCGTTAAGGGTCATCCTCGTATACACGGGGAACAGTACGGCGTCGACGTTTTGGCCACATGTGCAATGGGATTACCCCCGCATACACGGGGAACAGTAATTGTCATAAGCTAAGATTTTCATAGCGTCAGGATCACCCCCGCATACACGGGGAATAGTGAACCGCTGTTTGCACATCCATCAATGTGCTGGGATCACCCCCGCATACACGGGGAACAGACAGTCTGATTGGTTTGGTCTGCATTGTCGTTAGGATCACCCCCGCATACACGGGGAATAGCCGTAACGTTTTTCCAGTCCATTGCCCTCCAGAGGATCACCCCCGCATACACGGGGAATAGGATCGTGAGCAAGATGGATTTCAAATTAATTCGGGATCACCCCCGCATACACGGGGAATAGGGTCGGCGGTGACGGCGCGCAATACTTGTTGTAGGATCACCCCCGCATACACGGGGAATAGAGCTTTGAAAATAAAGCCACCAAATCGATATAAGGATCACCCCCGCATACACGGGGAATAGTGATTTTATTACCAAGTTGACGGCGGATGCAAGGGATCACCCCCGCATACACGGGGAATAGTTTCATTCACAATACAACAACTCACATTGTTAAGGATCACCCCCGCATACACGGGGAATAGAATTGCATTGATGATGTTATGTGTTATAATATAGGATCACCCCCGCATACACGGGGAATAGTATTAGATACATGGTTAATCAACCCAATCGCAAGGATCACCCCCGCATACACGGGGAATAGTACTGTAACTTGATTGTCGCCATTAGTTACTGAGGATCACCCCCGCATACACGGGGAATAGTGATTTAACTTTCCCGTAGGAAGAAACCATATAGGATCACCCCCGCATACACGGGGAATAGGTTCCGTATTTATTTTCAATTTTTTGAACATAAGGATCACCCCCGCATACACGGGGAATAGCAGCTGATAATGCGTTTAGCCAAGCTCAAGCAGGGATCACCCCCGCATACACGGGGAATAGACTAAACAAATCCCGTTATATCAACAATATGAAATCAGTAAATCCGAAATTTACATCAACTTGTTGAATTGACATCTACAACTAGGACTATACAAGAAACTGGGATTTCAAGCAAGATGAATGTCTGCAATGAAACGCAACAAAACTGTAGATGATTTTCTGATTTCTAAATGTTAATATAAGATATACATGATTATAACCACGTTTAATAGGCGTGAATGTTTGAACTATATCCGGAATTTTAAAAAATCAATCCAATAGCTTGCTGCCCGCAAATTAATCGGTCTTACTGATTGAGCGTTTGTAGTAATGAATAACTAACGAATGTTTTTTGGGGGAGCATTCGGTATTACTCTGATTTTAAAGATGGATATATACCAGCTTATCAGACTAGCCATATGTTTCACGCCGTACAAGCGTTTATCGCTGGTGTTCCAGTTACTAGCGCTGTGGCGAAAATTAGTGTGCAATGAATTATAAATACCCCGGCAGTCTAATATTATAAACATATTAAGAAGGTGAAAATCGATGGCAGAATTTTCACGATTAGCGCAGAGCTTATGGGCTAAGAAGCGTTCTAGTGACGGACAGCGGCTTTGGTTGCCGCTGATCGTCCACTTAAAAGATTGCGAAAATACGATTAATTGGTTATTCAATCACTGGTTAAGTGATGGTCAGCGTCAACAGCTAGCCGCGGCGACCTCTGAGGAGGATGTACAGAAGCTGGTAAAATTTCTCGGTTTTATCCACGACTGCGGAAAAGCGACACCTGCATTTCAGATGAAGCCAGCATATAACGGTGATAACCAGCTAGATCAGATTCTAATAGAACAGCTCATGCGAAGTGGGTTTAAAGATTTAGATGTCCTTAATTTGTCTTCTGCACAGCGTTCACCCCACGCGCTCGCTGGTGAGGCAATTTTGACGGCGTATGGTGTAGATCCCACGATAGGTGCAATCATTGGCGGTCACCATGGCAAACCCGAAAGCGAGCCGCCGGTTCATCAAATTCGAGACTATACTGCTAATTACTTTCAGAGTGATAATCGACCTGAGTTGCAAGTTGAGTGGCAACAGGTTCAGCGTGAATTGGTGGAATACGGGTTGCACAGTGCCGGTTATCAACGTGCGGCTGAGATTCCCGCCATTAATCAACCAGAAGCCGTAATATTAACGGGATTATTAATCATGGCGGACTGGCTCGCTTCCAGCGAATGTTTCGATGGCGACGCTAGCAAGCCACTTTTTCCATTAGTAAATACCGCGCAGTCAGTAGAAACCATCGATGTACAGACACGGTTTCAACGGGCAATTATGACTTGGCGACTAGACGATGAATGGGTGCCAGCACCACTGAGTCAGGATCAAGATCCGTATCAGTTACGTTGGGGATTTCATGCACGTCCGGTCCAAGCAGCGATTACGCGTGCTTTAGGGGTGACGACCGACCCGGGGATGGCCATCATTGAGGCACCGATGGGATTAGGAAAAACAGAAATTGCTTTGATTGCCGTGGAGCAGTTGGCCAGAATGACAGGGCGTGACGGTGTTTACATGGGTCTGCCAACACAAGCGACCACGAATGCGATGTTTGCACGTGTGAACGACTGGCTGGCGAGTGTTGCGGATGAACAGGAAGCCCATCTCTCAATTAAACTAATGCATGGCAAGTCCCAATTTAATCGGACTTATACGGCCTTGCCTAATGCAAGCAACGTTAATTCAACGGATGAACACCACGGTGCCGTGACCTTAAATAGTTGGTTCAGTGGGAAAAAGTCGATCCTGACCAAGTTTACAGTCGGGACGATCGACAATTTGTTACTAATGGGATTGAAACAGAAACATCTCTTTTTACGCCATCTCGGTTTCTCTGGCAAAGTGGTGGTGATTGATGAGGTGCACGCCTATGACGCCTATATGAATGCTTATTTACTTCGAGCAATCGAATGGCTGGGTGCTTATCATGTGCCCATCGTCATTTTGTCGGCAACTTTGCCAAAAATAAAACGGAATCAGCTCTTAAAAGCGTATTTAAAAGGTAAGTACGGTCGCAAGTTCCATCAATTGTTAAAATTAGCGCCCACTGGCTGGGAAGACACGCAGGCTTATCCATTACTGAGTGTGTTGGACGGTCCTGAAATTAAACAAGTCACGCATTTTGAAGGACAGAGTGATCAAGCCCCGCTGACGTTAGCTGTCGAGCGTACTAACCAGGATGATCAAGACCTGGTTGCGACGTTGCTGGCGCAGTTGGATGCTGGTGGGGTGGCTGGAATCATTGTCAATACGGTTAAGCGCGCCCAGGCATTAGCAGCTTTGATTCCCGCGGATGTCCCATTGATGGTGTTACACTCTGCATTTTTAGCGCCAGACCGGGCACAACAAGAAGAAAAGTTGCAAGCAGCGATTGGCAAACACGGTCAGCGACCAGCAAAACTAGTCGTGATTGGAACGCAGGTGTTGGAGCAATCCTTGGATATTGATTTTGATGTCTTATACACGGATATCGCGCCAATTGATTTGATCTTACAGCGTGCGGGGCGCCTACACCGGCATCAGACAATTATACGCCCTAAACAATTTCGACAGCCACAGCTCAAAGTGATGGGAATCAATGATTTTGGTGACTACGGTGATGGCAATGAAGCGGTCTATGGCAAGTATTTACTAATGAAGACGGATCATTTTTTGCCTGATAAGATTCAGCTACCTGGCGATATTTCCACCCTTGTTCAGCGCGTCTATGATGCTGCGACGGATGCGGAAGTCCCAGAAATTGAACCTGCTGCGGAGAAATTTGAGACCGATTTGAAAGCCGAACAACAGAAGGCGGGCGTCTTTCAAGTCAAAGCGCCACAGTTAAAGCAGGGGAAAACGTTGCATGGCTGGTTGGATCGAGATCACACAGACGTGGTAAGCAATCAACAGGCGAGCGCAGCGGTTCGTGATATTCAGGAAACATTAGAAGTGATTCTGGTGCAACATACGACGGATGGTGACTTTCTGCTGGATGGGCGTAAGTTGGCCGAGGTTGCTTCTGCCGAAATTGCCCAGCAAACGCTGCGAATACCTGCCGTAGTCACGCCAAATATTACAGCCGCCATTACCGAACTAGAAGATTTAACGCGACCCTATCATCTTCGGTGGCAGGATGATGTCTGGCTGAACGGGGCTTTGGTACTACCACTCGACCAGAATCTGACAGCGACGTTTAATGGGTGGCAAGTCAGCTACTCGCCACAGCTGGGACTAAGTTATTCGAAGGAGGAATGAACAGGTGGAAAAAACGTTTAATCTGACAACTGAGCCGTGGATTGAAGTCATCGACGCACAGACGAACCAACAGGTATCAGTCTCAGTAATTGAATTATTTCAAAATGCACAAAATTATCGCCAGTTAGCCGGTGACATGCGAACACAAGATTTAGCTGTGTTAAGGCTGTTGCTCGCAATTTTAACGACCGTTTATACCCGGTACGATGCGGATAACCAAGGGTATGAGTGGCTGACTATAGCTGATGATTTTAAAGTGGTGAGTGTCGATGAGGACTACGATTCTGATGAGATTCACGATGATTTGAAAAAGACCTGGCAGGACTTGTATGAAGGTGGTCAGTTTACAACAATCGTGACTGATTATCTAAAACAGTATGCCAACCGATTTGATTTGTTTGGTGACCAACCATTTTATCAAGTGACGGCTTCGGAATATGACGCCGTCGTGCCTGAAAATAAGAGTGTTGCACATGGTCAAAAAACGGGGAAGCCGACTGGACTAGTGGCTATCCGCCAAATGAATCGACGGATTTCCGAGAGTGGTAATTCGGTGGCATTATTCGCGCCAAAAGTCAATGAAACCAAGAATGATTTGACGCACGCTGAGTTAGCTCGGTGGTTGATTATGTATCAAAATTATACCGGGGTGACCGATAAGACAAAAATCAAGAGTGACGAGACTTTCTCTAACGGCGCAGGGTGGGTATATCAGCTTAATCCCGTCTACGCGAATGGCCGATCACTATTCGAGATTTTGATGCTGAACTTGATCTTAGTGCCAATGGATGAAGATGTGCGATATCCCGTTCAACGGCCCGTATGGGAGTATACAGATCTGGCTGACTACCTTAAAGAACGTCGACGAAAACTGGTGCCAGATAATCTTGCGGCACTTTACACCACGTGGTCACGGTTACTGCATATCGAATGGGATGATCAACAGCGACCGCTGATTTTTACTGCGGGCATTCCAATGTTCGATAACGTGGGCGCGCTGATTGAGCCGATGACCTTGTGGCGGCAAGATAAGAAGACGAGCCAGTTCAAGCCGGCGGTCGCTAGTATTAAATACACGGGTAAAGCCATGTGGCGCAACTTTGGTCAGTATGTCAATGTTAATCGTCGTGATGATATTCATGAAGCTGGCATTGTCACTTGGCTACATTATTTGAAGGCACAAGGATTGGTGCCGGATGACCAACAATTATGGTTAGCTTCCACGGCGTTACTGAGCGATGGCAACATGTCGTCACAGATGCCTGCCACTGAGGTTTATGACGACATGCAGATTCAAGCCGACGTGTTGTTTGATGAGTCCTCCGCGGATTACTGGCCAGTTCGAATTGAAGATGCAATTAACATCACGCAAAAAATCGGTGACGGCTATTATCGCTTTGCCGCAACAATCGGCCAAATTCGGAACATTGATGCCAAACAATTTGGGCAACGCCATAGTGCACAATTTTACGCCGAACTAAATCGGCCGTTTAAGGCATGGTTGGCGAGTCTCACTGGAAATGACGACCGGGAAGCCAAGATCAATGAATGGAAACAAACGTTACAAACAATCACGCTGCAGGCAGCAAATACGATGATGGCGACGAGTTCGTCACGGGATGTGCGCGGAATTGTTGATCATGATAAGAATAATGTGCCCCGGCAGATCAATGTTTTTACGGCTAATAATCAGCTACGACGACTGGTCTTTACACAGTTGAAAGGAAAGCAGGTGAAGGTTGCAGATGAAAAATAAAATTCAGAAGGTCACTGCCAGTATCATTCGGCAGCTTTATAATCACGGTAATCTCAATAAGGGCGTTTTAGCCAGTGTCCGGCACGCAACCGTATTGAACAGCCCACAAGCGCAGGCGTTGTGGCCAATCATGATGGCTGAGTTAGATGACGAGATGCTGAGTCGTGATGGACGCCCAACAGCAGCCGAAGTGGCAGTTTATACGGCGGTCCGGTTCTATGCGATTCAGCAACAAGGCAGCGAGGTCTTAGTCTATGGCCCAGCTAACTCGCAAGCGGATGATACCGAAAAAGGAATCCCATTGTTTCAGGCACTCGCCAAGTTACGACGCAACGAGGAGACGCGGGTCGCACTGGATCGACGCATGCAACCGCTACTCGCGACGACCAACGTCGCGAGTGCGATTAACGCATTAACCCATTTGGTCAGTATGCTCAAAGCTGCTAATCAACAACAAAAAATCGATTATGCCCGTTTAGCGCAAGATCTCTACTGGTTGCAGCAAAGCTATGAGCGTGCGAGCCAGGTGCGCTTACAATGGGGACAACAATATTATCGACCACAAGACGCTACAGAGAAACCTGAAGGGAAGAAAAACTAATGACGACCAACAACTTATATCTTGATATTCATGTGATTCAAACCGTACCATCTTCAAATATTAACCGCGATGATACTGGTGCGCCTAAAACTGCCTTATACGGTGGCGTTAGCCGGTCGCGAGTCTCCTCGCAAAGTTGGAAACGCGCCGTTCGTCAGAGTTTCCAAGATGACACGGTCACGGTAGGTTACAGAACAAAAAAAGCGGCCCAGCTGTTGAAGGACGCGCTCCAAAAGTTAACGCCAGATTTGAGTGATGATGACGCTTGGGAACAAGTCAACGCGGTCTTTAAGGCCGCCAGTGTTAAGTTGGATAAAAATGAAGAAACCAGCGCTTTATTGATGGTTAGCCCTGGTCAAATTGATCAATTGGCTCAGTACGTCAAAGACAACGCAGACGGCGAATTAGATAAAAAGGCCATCAAAGCGGTGTTAAAGGGTAATCAGTCGATTGATTTAGCCTTATTTGGTCGGATGGTTGCGGATAATCCTGAATTAAACGTCGAAGCTGCAGCACAGGTCGCCCACGCAATCTCGACACATGAAGTCGTTCCAGAATTTGACTATTTTACGGCCTTGGATGATTTACAACCAGACGATACAACTGGTGCCGCCATGCTTGGTACGCTAGAGTTTAATTCAGCGACCCTCTATCGCTATGCTAATATCAATATGAACGATCTAATTGAAAACTTAGGTGAAGCTGCAGCTGTTGACGGTGCGCGTGAATTTGTCAAAGCCTTTGCACTGTCTATGCCAACAGGGAAGCAAAACACGTTTGCCAACAAAACACTGCCAAGCTATGTCATGCTGACATTGCGTACGGATACACCAGTGAACCTGGTCTCTGGCTTTGAAGACCCGGTCACTTCGAAGCAGGGTTACGTAAAGCAATCGATTGAGAAATTAAACGCTGCTTATAAACAGACATTGCAATTCGTCGAGAAACCAGTGCTAAATGTCGCGTTGGGTGCTGATGCGTCAGCAATTGCAGTGCCAGCTGAAAACTTAACGGATCTGTTGGGACAAGTCACGACGGAATTAACGAAGGTGGTCAAGGATGAAAACGGTAACGATTAGACTGACAGCGCCGTTGCAATCCTACGGTGATGAAGCTAACTTCGATCGTCGAACGAGCTATGATTATCCATCTAAAAGTGCAATTGTTGGACTGATTGCAGCAGCGTTGGGCTATCGGAGAACAGATTCTCGGATTCAGACGCTGAATCAGCTTGACTACGCAGTGCGAATTGACCAACCAGCGGAACCACTCACAGATTTTCAGATTGTTGAATGGAAGCGCGGCAAACGTAAACTGACCTATCGGGATTACCTCCAAGACGCGGTCTTCTTGGCCGCAGTAGGAAGTGAAGATGATGCACTTATTGACAGGATCGATTGGGCATTACATCATCCGCGTTTTCAGCTGTCATTAGGTCGACGTGCCAATGTGCCAGCAGGTCCAATCATGACCGAGATCGCCTTGGGGTCCAATCCAGCACAAGTATTGCAGTTCTTATCTTGGCACGCATCGAGATTTTATATGAAGAAAACGAAAAGCCCTACCTTTGTGGCAGAGCTGATTGCTGATGCGGCATTATTACCCAATCACCGAAGCTCGATGGTCAAGGACAACGTGATTACCTTTGATCAACGAGAACGTCAGTATGGTTTTCGGGCTGTGGCTATTGATCGGGTGCCATTAGAGAATCCATATCACCCTGATTGTACCGCTGAGACAGATCACGATGTGATGACTTTTCTCTGGAAGGAGGACCAACGCTGATGTATTTATCAAGAGTTGAAATTGATCGAGATAATCGCTATAAGACTAGAGATTTAACTCATTTAGGCGCTTATCACAATTGGGTTGAACAGAGCTTCCCTGAAGAAATCGAAAATAATCAGCGTGGTCGGCATCTGTGGCGAATTGATCGGTTGAACGACCAAGATTATTTATTGGTATTAAGTGCGGACCGGCCTAAGCTTGAACAACTGGAACAATATGGTGTTGAAGGAACTGCAATAACCAAGTCATACGATACTTGGTTAGACCATATAGAAGCGGGCATGGTGTTGCGGTTTCGATTGACGGCCAATCCGACGCATTCAATTATCGAACCTAACCATCCTAAGGGTCGAGTCGTGCCGCATGTGACCATTGAGCAGCAGAAACAATGGTTGGCAGACCGGGCGCTTCGAGCGGGCTTTGAGTTAGTCGCACGTGCAGACACAGCTGCTGATGAGACGGAAAAATTAGCATTCGATGTTGTGAGTCATGACTGGCCCACGCTTCATCGACGCAAAGGGCGGAGTGTTCGACTGAGCAGAGTCACCTTTGAAGGGGTGTTGCGTGTGCAAGATGCTGACACTTTTAAGCAGACTCTGACCAAGGGGTTGGGACGTGAAAAAGCATTCGGTATGGGATTGATGACCGTAATTCCGACAGAATAACTAGTTGTATGGTGTGAGCTATGTACCATACGTTGCCGTATATGCGGTGAATTTCATGAGTATGTCACGCACTGCAAACTTGTACAAATCAAAAATTCAGATACCGAAAAGCGAGCCCCCAACCAAGGGACTCGCTTTTCTATCACTCATAATACTATTCCGTATGATGTTTCCGAACCGGGCTGACCCAAGTTCCGCTACCGTAACCAAGAATCGTTTTAACGGCTGGAATCAATGTTGTAACGAGGGCGAGTGCGTTGACTTGCCAGTAGATCAGCATGTAAAGTGGCATGAAAATCAAGTATTTGAATTTACGACCGCGGTCATCGACAATCAGAGCTGACAGTAGCTGCAAGACGCCGGCAAACATCTCGAAAGTCACAAAGATGAAGGCCATGCAGAACATGTGGTAAACCCGTTCGTAGTTGCCGGTGAAGAAGAAGGTGACCAGTGAAATTAAGAAAATCAGTGTTGAGACAAAGAAGAATAGGGACCAGATAATACTCAAGGTTTGGTCGGTAATGAACGCCCATTGCTTGAGGTACTTGCCAGGATGGCTTGCGACCCGTTTAAAATTGGTCAGCAATACTTCTGTCCCACCTTTAGCCCAACGTTTCCGCTGGTGATAGAGCGCGTCTAGATTTTCAGGAACGTTCATATAAAATAAAATATCCGGTGAGAAGACAGTCGTCCAACCATTCAATTGGTGATCCCACGCAATACTGATGTCTTCAGTGGCACGGTCTTGCCGGAACAAGCCGACGTCAATCAAGGCATCGCGGCGATACATCGTGTTGGCACCGCTGTAGGCGTACATGTTACCCAGAGCGCTAACTTGACTCCGCTTGATAACACCGACGATGCTTGAGAATTCGACGGTTTGTGACTTGGCAATAATCGTACTTCGATTTTGAACGTCCATATTAGCCGTAACTGCGGCGGTGTTAGCGTGTTCTTCGCCCATGAAATAACTCATGTATTTCCACAGTGCATCAGGTTCCGGGATCGAATCAGCATCGTTACTGAGAATAAACTCGCCGCGGGCAAAGCTAACGCCGACGTTAAAGGCGTGCGCTTTCCCTTGATTCTTTTTGATCGTAATGACCCGCAAGTTATCATAAACGGTCTGGAGTCGTTCCAGAATAGCCGGCGTTTCATCAGTGGAACCATCATCAGTAACGAGCACTTCATAGTTTTGATAATTTAAATTGTTCATTAAGTAGTCGATGGTGTGCTCAATCATAACTTCTTCGTTGTGCGCTGGAATCATGATGGTAATAAAAGGTTGTTCTGCAGGCGCGAGTTCCTTGAATTCAACATCATCTTTGTGGCGGTGCCGGTAGACCAATTGGTAACAGAGCACGCCGATGAACCACGCGAAGGCCCCTAGGATTGGGTAGGAGACCAGTAGCAGGACAAAGTTCCAGATGCTTTCGAAGGGCTTAAGTGTTTGCATAATTTCCATAGATTAGTCCTCGTATAATTTGTGAATTTCGTTGACGTCGAGATTTTGTTCCGGATCAACCGTGTAGTGCTTGACGTGTTGACGGAAGGTGGCTTGTCCAAAGCGTTGCGTGTAAAAATTATTCAAACGGCGCTTACGAACATCCAACCGCTCTTCATCATATTGCCGTTCCTTACTAATATGTTGTTTGACCCGGTGATTGTTATGGATCGTGGAAATAATCACAATAATGGCAATCAAAATGAACGCAAAGATGAAGAACCGGTCAAAGAAGTAGAAGAGCGTCTTACCTTCCTCGTATTTCCAAGCGTGAATGAAGCGCGGGTTGTTAGCTAACAGTGTTGACGAAATCGTCCAGTAGACCGGAACAGCCACGCAGATCCAAGCGACAATGGCGACGATGGTTTGCCAGATTTTTGTCCACCAATGACCCTTCGAAAAGTATTTGTCGGTAACATATTGTTTCATCACATCTTTTTTCTCCATAAACAGACCTCCATAATAAGTATTTTGATAACTCGCAATGGGTGCGATTAATTTATTTCTTGACTGATGGCAACCGTTTAAATACTGATTATTGACCAGGGTTATCTTGAACTGAAACTGCGCCAAACAGTTTCAACTCAGATTTGCCCTTTGACCATAATCATAAGCTTATACGAGGATTGCAGTTGCATGCAACGAATATGCACATCAGTATTATGGCATAAGTCAAACGCGCGACATCACACTTCAAATATACGCTCAAGCACGCCATTTGTGAATCTATTTTGACGGATTTGGCCGATTCACATTTAGATGCGGATAGCAGGATGAACCAGCACGATTCGTTCACTTGTGGCATCATCTGACTAATTCTAGGCTTGATCACTGCGCCATTATCACCTTTGACAGAGTTAATGTCAGAATTCTTATCGCGACTAACTTTTCAAGTCATGTTCACGGGTGTCGATAACGAGCGCGTCCTGATGCCCACTCATTGGCAATGAATTTCCACCAGCCATCCAACTAATTTAGTGACTATTTACGTCAGTGCCATACCAACTGAACCACAAGCATCAGCTAATCGCAGCATCCATCTTCAGCAAACTGATACTTTCATTTTCAGGACATTGTCATTATATGGGTGGATTTTCGTTGCTTATTTTCAAAAAACAAATTATTATATAATGATGACTAAAATTAGCTCGTAATCGTCATGGAATCCGGTCCCAGTCCTGATTTGGTCCGGTATTTCGTGAACCAGTATGATAAAATGGGCTAGTGGGGTTAGATCAATAACCAAATAATCCAGTGAGAAGCGAAGGGGATAACGATGATTAATCAATTTAAACCAACTTGGATGATACCAGCAATTTATAATGTGACGCCAGCACAGCTACGGGCGCAAGGTATCAAGGCCGTTTTTACCGATCTTGATAACACGTTGATTGCCTGGGATAATCCAGATGGCACCCCGGAACTGAAAAAGTGGCTGCATGCGTTGCAAGACGCTGGGATTCCGTTAGTCGTCGTTTCGAATAACTCGGAAGCACGTATCGCCAAGGCATTGGAGCAGTTAGATTTGCCATTCGTTTCGCGGTCGTTGAAGCCGTTACCGATTGGACTCAATAAGGCCCGGCACGATTTAGGCTTACACAAAAATGAAGTGGTGATGGTCGGTGACCAATACATCACGGACATGTGGAGTGCCCACTTAGCCGGTGTGCCCAGTATTCTGGTCAAGCCAATCGTGACGACGGATGCCTGGAATACGCGCATCAACCGCTTCTTTGAACGTTTTATTAAATTACGATTAGCACATGTTTATCCAGAAATGCATTTTCAGGAGGACTTAAATAAGTGAGTGAAACATCAGAAGAAACTTTATATTGTATCGGCTGTGGGGCGGCCATTCAAACGACGGACCCCAAAGCGGCGGGGTATACCCCGAATAGTGCGCTGCAAAAATCATTAGCAAGCGATGCGCAGGACTTATATTGTCAACGTTGTTTTCGACTGCGGCACTACAACGAAATCGTGCCAGTTGGTTTAACGGATGATGATTTTCGGCGCTTACTGGCAACGATTCGAGATGCCAACGCGCTAGTCGTCTACGTGGTTGATATTTTTGATCTAAATGGGAGCATTATCCCGGGCCTGCAACGGTTCGTTGGTGATAACCCTGTTTTGTTAGTCGGTAACAAGGAAGACGTCTTGCCACGGCAATTACGGCGGACTAAATTGCGTGAATGGATGAACCAACAAGTTCGGGCGCAAGGTATCAAACCGGTAGACGTGGCATTGACGAGTGCTAAAAAGGGCCATGCTATTGACGATTTATTAGCGATGATTGAAAAATATCGGCGCGGTCGGGATGTCTACGTCGTTGGGGTCACGAATGTCGGTAAATCGACCTTGATTAATCGAATCATTGCCAATAATACTGGTTTGAAGGACTTGATCACGACGTCGCGGTTCCCTGGCACGACGTTGGATAAAATCGAAATTCCGTTGGACGATGGCCACAAGATGGTTGACACGCCCGGGATTATTCATCCCGAACAGATGGCACACGTGTTGTCTGGCGATGATTTAAAGTTGGTCTCACCGCAAAAAGAAATTCGGCCCAAAGGTTTTCAATTGGGTAATGGTCAGACCTTATTCTTAGGTGGCGTCGCCCGTTTGGACATTGTTGATACGCTGAAACCAACTGGGACGGTTTACGTTGACAACAATCTGACGTTACATCGGACCCGGACAGAAAATGCCGATAATTTCTATACGAAACATGTCGGCGAGTTGATCACACCACCAACTGGTGCGGCAGTCGCAGACTTTCCACCGTTAGTTCGGCACGAATTCAAGGTCACTGAAACTAGTGACATCGTGTTTGAAGGCCTAGGATGGGTCACCGTCGCTGCGGATACGCGGGTTGCAGGCTGGGCGCCTAAGGGTGTTGCTGTGCTCACACGGCCAGCGATGATCAACAAACGCTAATTAATGACTAGGACTGTTCCCGCCACGGATCGACAGCGAGTTCAGCCAGTCAAACTAACCATAATATAGGAGTAAATCAAATTTAATGGAAAATTTACGTGGAAAACAAAAGCACTATTTACGTGGTGAAGCCCACCACATGCGGCCACTTTTTGCCGTGGGTAAGAATGGCTTGACTGATGAGTGGTTGACACAGCTGACTGGTGCACTCGACAAACGCGAGCTCATCAAAGTTAATATCTTACAAAATGCCGATGTGACGACTGCGGATGTGAAGGCGGCCATCGAACAAAATACGGCTATCACGGTTGTTCAAACCATTGGCCGGGTGCTGGTCCTATACTTGCCAGCAAGTCATGAGGAAGACCGGCACTACTCATTAGAAGTTGCAAAGTTATAGGAGGAATGACGGGTGCAGACGGTTAATCAAACAGCGACGAAAGTTCTGACGGAAACGGTGACGAATCGACCTCGACGCCGTGTTGGTATTTTAGGTGGCACGTTTAACCCACCGCATTTAGGGCACTTGATCATGGCCCAACAAGTTGGTGACCAGCTTGGTCTGGATGAGGTTCGCTTCATGCCGGATGCTGAGCCACCACACGTTGATGAAAAAAAGACGATTGCGGTCGAGGACCGGGCCAATATGGTCCAAGAAGCAATCGTCGATAATCCGCTTTTTCGGTTGGAAACTGCCGAAATTGAGCGGGGTGGTAAGAGTTATACTTACGACACGATGAAGGCACTCAAGGCGAAACATCCAGATACCCAGTACTATTTTATTATCGGCGGGGATATGGTCGATTATTTGCACACATGGTACCATATCGAGGATCTCGTGAAGCTGGTCACCTTTGTCGGTATCAAACGGACAGGGTATCCGACGACGAGTCAATATCCCGTCATCTGGGTCGATGCACCACTGATTGACATTAGTTCGACCCAGATTCGTCAAAAAATCAGTCATGGCCATTCCGTTCGCTATTTAGTGCCGGAAGCCGTGGCCGCTTATATTAAGGAGCATCATTTGTATGAGCAAAACGATTGAGTATACTGAAGACATTGTTCCATATAGCCACGAAGCGTTAATGGCCAAAGTCGCAGCACAGTTGACTGATAGCCGTTATCAGCACTGCTTACGTGTTGAACAAACGGCGCGAAAGTTAGCTGCAGCTAATGGCGTGGACGTTGAATTAGCCGGAATCGCCGGCTTGTTACATGATTACGCCAAGCAGCGTGACGACGCGACTTTTATCGATCTGATCAAGTCGCGGGGGATGGCACCAGACTTGGTGGCATATGGTAACGGGGTCTGGCACGGCTATGTTGGTGCTGAACTCATCAAGGACGAACTACACATTTATAATGAGGCGATTCTCAACGCAGTGCGGTTGCACACCGTTGGGGCGCCATACATGACGAAATTAGATCAGATTATTTTTATGGCTGATTTTATTGAACCGGCGCGAGATTTCCCAGGCGTTGATGAAGCGCGTAAGGCGACTGCTGAGTCGCTTGCAGCGGGAGTCCGTTTCCAGATTCAACATACATTAGCTTATTTAATTCAAAAGGGTGCGCCCGTTTATCCGCAGACGTTAGCAACTTATAACGCCTGGGTCGGTGGCGTTGCACCTGAATATGCCAACTAAATTTAAGGGAGAGTTTTATGGATAGCAAAGAACTTTTACAATTAACTGTTGAGGCTGCTGATGACAAGCGGGCCGATGACATTGTCGCATTGGACGTCGCTGAAGTTAGCTTGATGGCTGATTATTTTGTGATTTTATCAGCTGATTCCAAACGCCAAGTTCAAGCCATCGCGGATAACATCGTTGAATTTATTCGCAAGGCGGGTTCAGACGTGAAGAGTGTCGAAGGTCGGACTGCCGGTGAATGGGTCTTGATCGATGCCGGTGACGTGATCGTACACGTCTTCCAAAAGGATGCGCGCGCACACTACAACCTTGAAAAGTTGTGGTCCGACGCCCCATTGGTAGACGTTGATCAATGGGTCAACGCATGATTTATCAGACGTTTGCCGAACTTTACGATGAACTTTTTGATCCAGCCATGTACCAGCAATGGCTGGATTTTGTCCGTCGGGAGTTACCTCATAAGGACGGTCAATTGTTGGAATTGGCCTGTGGAACGGGTCGCTTGGGCGTGTTGCTCGCACAGGATGGCTATCAAGTGACCGGATTAGATTTATCAGACAATATGTTGGCATTGGCTCAAAACCATGCGGATGAGGCGGCGGTGACCTTACCACTCTTACAAGGGGACATGCTGGACTTATCAGCCATTGGCCAGTTTGATGCCGTCACGTGTTTTGCCGATTCGTTTTGCTATTTGCCTGATATTGCGACGGTGCAGCAGGCCTTTGAACAGGTCGCGCAGCACTTAACGGCGAGTGGCGAGTTCCTTTTCGACGTGATTACGCCGTATCAGACGGATGAGGTCTATCCAGGTTATATGTATAACTATCGTGATGAAGACCGGGCATTTATGTGGACCAGTTATGCCGGGGAACAACCGCACAGTGCCGAGCATGATTTGACGTTTTTTATCTACAATGAAGACAAACAAGCTTTCGATGAAGTCAGCGAATTACATCAAGAACGCACGTATGTGTTAGCTGATTACCAGCAGGCACTGCAGGCAGCTGGATTCAGTCAAGTGACGGTGAGTGCGGATTTTGGTCGGCAACAACCGGATGCCCAGACGACGCGCTGGTTCTTCAAATGTCGTAAATAAAGTGAGTGAGTGTTGGGAGGCCTAGTCGATGCAAGCAG
Organism: Lactiplantibacillus sp. 7.2.4; assembly: GCF_018991185.1. NCBI lineage: Bacteria > Bacillati > Bacillota > Bacilli > Lactobacillales > Lactobacillaceae > Lactiplantibacillus > Lactiplantibacillus sp. 7.2.4. The sequence goes on along the minus strand of NZ_JAGYGS010000004.1, from coordinate 18,010 downwards.
TCGGGTTAATAACTGAATATAATCCATTGCATAATGGTCATCGCTATCACTTGCAGCGTGCCAAACAGCTGACTGGTGCCGATTGTGTCGTAGTCGTCATGAGTGGCAATTGGTTACAGCGTGGTGAGCCTGCCATTCTGGATAAGTGGACCCGGTCCAAGCTAGCCTTGGAAAACGGGGCGGATTTGGTGGTTGAATTGCCAGTGTTTTACGCCACGCAACCGGCACACTTATTTGCTGAGGGTGGCATTCGGTTGTTGAGTGCGCTGGGCTGTACGAGTGTCGTTTTTGGCGCCGAACACCCGGATTTAGACTTTAAACGGTTGACGGCTGAGGTTGAAGGCCATCAAGATGCGTTTAGTCACTACAACGCCACCTATGCGACGCAGTTCAACGCTGCCTTAAAAGCGGCGACTGGGGTGACATTAACGGCGGCCAATGACATGCTGAGCTTTTGTTATTACACCGCCAATCAAGCCTTGGCACACCCGATGCAGTTGTATCCCATCCAACGCCAGCAGGCCGACCACGCTACGCCGACGATTACGGCTGGACAAGCGTACGCGAGTGGCACAGCGATTCGTCAGGCCGCTTTTGCGCAGGATTGGCCTGCGATTGCGCCAGTCGTGCCGAGCGATACACTGACGGCGTTAAAAAGCCAGCGGTTGCAGCGGTGGCAAGACTTTTGGCCGTTGCTGCATTATCAACTACTAACGGTCGATGTGGCTCATAGCGGGCAATACGACCAAATGGCAGAAGGACTCGAGTATCGCATGCAAGCGATGGCCCAACAAGCGACGGACTTTGATAACTTTATGCACCTTGTCAAGTCCAAACGGTACACGTATACGCGGCTCCAACGTGTGGCAACGGCAGCTTTATTGCAACTGACGCAACAGGAGGTGCAAGCCGCCCAAGCAGCACCGTATTTACGGTTGCTCGGGTTTACCCCTAAGGGTCAGGCTTACTTGCATCAGGTCAAAAACCAATTGCCGCTACCACTGTATACCAAAATTAATCAGGATTTACGACAACATGCGCTTAATCTTGATTACCGAGCGGGACGGGTCTATGAATTAATTAATGGACAGTCTCAAGATTTATATCGGCGACCTTGGCGAATGCCAGCAATTTCAGTTGACCAACCAGAACTTTCTTGATATGGTTAGGACTGATGACGGGCATTTTGACCTGTCAAGGAAAAAACATTGACAAAGGATTTTCACACAGGTATAATTTATCACGTTGCATTAGGAGGTTTTTAAATGAAATGGTCACTTTCACAGCTTAAAACGTACCGTGAAACGCCACTCCAGTTTGATGAAGCATTGGACTTAAAACACTCCTTGATGAGCCGTTATCCTGAAATTATCGATGTTAAATCCGTTCACGCAACAGGTTTGGCCAGTTATGACAAGGATAATGTGCTGATCACTGCGAAGATTGACGCGACGTTAACGTTGCCGTCAAGTCGGTCGCTAACGCCAGTGGATGTGCCATTGGCTTTTCAGATGACAGAATATTATGTTCCCCAGGGAACGGATCTCAGTCGCTTTGACGAGGAGATCGATACGGTAATTATTTTACCTGAAGATGATATTTTAGATTTTGATGTCGCTGTGGAGGATAATATTTTAATTCACATCCCCATGCAGATTCTTTCTGAAGCTGAGCAAGACGGGGCCCCAATGCCAACAGGTAAGGGCTGGGAAGTTCTCTCTGAGGACGACCAAGCGTTGCAGGCTGCAGAACTTAAAACTGTTGATCCGCGTTTAGCTAAGTTAAAAGACCTGTTCCCTGATCAGGAAGACAAGGATTAAGTTAGCTAAGCGTATCAAAAATCACATTATGTGAATTCATTTGAAGGAGGTGTAGGTTGATGGCTGTACCAGCAAGAAGAACATCTAAGATGCGTAAACGCAACCGTCGTGGTCATATTAAATTGGCTACACCAAATTTGGCACCATGCCCAAATTGTGGCGAATTACGTGTATCACACCGTGTTTGCCCAAGTTGTGGTTACTACAACGGCAAGCAAGTCGTAAAAGTAAACAACTAATTGTTAGTTGGTGAACAGTGACATTGCGGCCATGGCGCATGGCACTTTTCGTTACCATAATACGATCTTAAAAAACTCGCTTAGGCGGGTTTTTTTAGTGTCTTCAATAAAGTGAATTTTTGGGGGCTTCGTCCAAAACAGGGCTCTTGGTCAGAGGTTGCTGAAAAACCTGTCGAACGATCAAATTACGTTGTCGACATTCCTCAAAATACAAAGTCAGCACTTAAAGTGGAGATTAATTCCCATTTTGAGGGCTGACTTTGCTTTGGAGTGGTGAACTAAAAATCAGTCATTTAGTTTTTCAGCAGCCACCTTCGTCAATTGGAGTTGGTTGATAGAATCAGGAGTAACTGGGTGTGACCATCTTTGGCGTTGACTGGGAACTTGCTCTAAGCAGTCTTGCTTAGCATTTCGTTAAGCAAAGTTGACGGAAAATCAAGGGCGGCCTTGTCCAGCTAGGTTGAGGAAACCCAGCAGATGTTCCTTGGCTTGAATTGGTCCAGTTCCTTCAGCCTAATTGCGACGCCACATGGTCAACCGGGCCGTTTTGCATATTGATTGCGAGACCTCATCAGGCTTCCGTATACTAAGGGAAACAAATGGGCACAGTCCCATGACGATTGTTACTGACGCAGCGACAAGGAGGTTATGGCGATGATGAGCAAAAGAAGTGGCGTCGGGCTGGTACTGCTAAGTGTGATCTTGTTAGCGGGGTGTGGGACCCGGCAGTCGGAAAAAGACGAGGCGACCAGCCAGTCGCGTAGTAGTCAAAGTAGTTCGACCAAAAGTGTGACGGATACGACGAAGGTGCCCTTAAACGCGGCCATCAAGGCATTTCAACAACAATATCCGCATGCTAGTTTGACGAGTATTGAGCTAGAAGATCAACTCGGCCGCCCCGTTTATACGCTGGAAGGTGTCGGTGGCACTCAGGAGCACGAATTACAGCTGAACGGGCGGACGGGAAAGGTCATCAGCAAACACTCCGAACGGCTGGACCAGGACGACCAAGCTGAGGTTGAGAACGACCGACTCAATTTGAAAAAGGTCATCAGTCCTAGTAAAGCGGTTGCGATTGCTGTCCATGATCGTAATGGCGGTTATGCCAGTGAGCTCAAACTGGATAAGGACAACGGCACGACTTATTGGGAAGTCCAGGTGCATCAAGGAAAACAACAAGTTGAGATTAAGATTGACGCCCAGGAAGGAAGTATTTTGAAAACTGAACATGACGATTAGGGTCACTTGGTTGTCAGTAAACAGTGGCGAAGAATCAACCAGTCATGAGTCACGCAATTGAAAAGGTTCTTACTGAAAGTATCCGCGCAAAAGGCCTGTGAGTGACCCCAATGCGCTCTCAGAAGCTCGATAATAAATATGCCCAAATACACGGCGCGTTGCCCCAGAGAGGGTGATGGGCCGTTTTAAGCGAGATAACGCGGACTGTTCGATTTGATGCCACGAATTTCAATGGTAACTAGTCTTGAACTTAGAAAATAGCATGATTCATGAAAATTAATTTCTTCCTGTAATGACTTATATGAAATTAATTTTGAAATTTGCGGTCATTTACTTTATAAAGAACGCTTTTTCTGGTACGATAGTTGCGTATTAAAAATTGGGAGGCAATAAACTAATGAGTAATGAAAAACCACAAATTGGTGTCATTGGGATGGCCGTCATGGGTAAAAACCTGGCGTTGAACATCGAAAGCCGCGGCTACAAAGTTGCGATTTTTAACCGGACGGGTTCTAAGACTGAAAAGGTCGTTAAGGACCACGCTGATAAGCAACTCGTTCCAAGTTACAAGATCGAAGACTTTGTCGCTTCACTTGAAACACCACGTCGAATCATCATGATGGTCAAGGCTGGTAAGCCAACTGATGCTGTGATTGATGAATTATTACCATTACTAGATAAGGGCGATGTCTTAATTGATGGTGGGAACACCAACTTTAACGACACGATGGCTCGTAACGCTCGTTTGGACAAATCAGGAATCAACTTCATCGGTATGGGTGTTTCCGGTGGTGAATTAGGCGCCTTACAAGGCCCATCATTGATGCCTGGTGGCCAAAAGGAAGCTTATGACTTAGTTGCCCCAATCTTGGAAAAGATCTCTGCTAAGGCCCCTCAAGACGGCGCACCTTGCGTCACTTACATCGGCCCGAATGGTGCTGGTCACTACGTCAAGATGGTCCACAACGGTATCGAATACGGGGATGAAGAATTAATCGATGAATCTTACAACATTATGCGTCATGTTGCCGGGTTATCGGTTGATGAAATGTCCGATATCTTTACTGATTGGAACAAGGGCGAATTGAGCAGTTACTTGATCGAAATCACCGCTGATATCTTGTCACGTAAAGATGATTTAGGCGAAGACAAGACCAAGCCAATCGTTGACATGATCTTAGACCGTGGGAACAACAAGGGAACTGGTAAGTGGAGTTCCGAAGATGCGTTGAACATCCAAGTTCCACAATCAGTCATTACTGAAGCCGTTTATGCACGTTACATCTCAATGATGAAGAACGAACGGGTTGCTGCTTCTAAGAAGTTAGCTGGCCCAACTGCTGACGTTAAATTACCAGCCAAGGAAGAATTGGTTGAAAAGATTCGTCAAGCGCTCTACTTCAGTAAAATCATGAGTTATGCGCAAGGCTTCGAACAATTACGGTTCGCTTCTGAACACTATAACTGGGATCTGAAGTTCGGTGAACTTGCTCAAATCTGGCGTGCCGGCTGCATTATCCGGGCCCAATTCTTACAAAACATCACCGATGCATTTGATAAGAAGTCAGATTTAAACAACTTGTTGATGGACGACTACTTTGCTGAAATCGCAGCTAAGTATCAACAATCAACTCGTGAAGTATTGAGTCTTGCCATCCAAGCTGGTGTACCAGTACCTTCATTCAGTGCGGCATTGTCATACTATGACTCATACCGTGCAGAAGTTTTACCTGCTAACTTGTTACAAGCACAACGGGATTACTTCGGTGCCCACACCTACGAACGGACTGACCGTGAAGGCTTGTTCCATTACAGTTGGTACGAAGAACAATAAAGTTTAACTAATTGAAATGAACTGTGACCGACAATTTTGATTGTTGGTCGCAGTTTTTTATTTTGTCGTGAGATGAATTTTGGCAAAACGAGTGCAAGTTTGATTAAATGAGGGTTTTAGTGGCTAAGAACATACGTTTGCGTTAAAATAGAACTAAGTATTCTCGTGAAAGTAGGGATTGCCATGCGGCAAGAATCATTATTTAATCCCGACAAGGCCAGCGCGAGTCCATTGGCCTATCGGGTTCGGCCGGTGAACTTGGATGGCTTCAAAGGCCAAGACCATTTATTAGGCCCAGGTAAACTATTGCGGCAGCTGATTGCTGAAGACCAGTTACCGTCGCTGATTTTCTGGGGACCACCCGGGGTCGGTAAGACTACATTGGCTGAAATCATTGCCCAGCAGACACAGTCGCATTTTATTACGTTTAGCGCGGTCACTAGTGGCATCAAGGCGATTCGTGAAATTATGGATGAGGCCGAAGCCAACCGCGATTTTGGTGAAAAGACGATCGTATTCATTGATGAAATTCATCGGTTCAATAAAGCCCAACAAGACGCCTTTTTGCCGTATGTTGAACGGGGAAGTATCACCCTAATTGGGGCGACAACTGAAAATCCATCGTTTGAAATCAACGCGGCGTTACTCTCACGGTGTAAAGTGTTAGTCTTAAAAGCATTGACGACGGACGCATTGGTCGCCGTTTTGCAAGGCGCGCTAGACAATCCCAATGGGTTCCCAGACTTAACCATCCATCTGCAACCTGATACGCTCCAATTAATTGCGGAATTTGCGAATGGGGATGCCCGGATGGCGCTAAATACACTAGAGATGGCGGTGCTAAACGGCGACCGTCATGGACAAGACGTGACGATCACTACGGCTGGATTATCGCAGCTGATCAATACCAAGTCATTGCGCTACGACAAGCATGGTGAGGAACACTATAATATCATTTCTGCCTTGCATAAATCGATGCGGAATAGTGACGTGGGTGCTGCCATTTACTGGTTGATGCGGATGCTCGCTGGTGGTGAGGATCCGCTATACATTGCGCGCAGGCTGATTCGATTTGCCAGTGAAGATATTGGCCTGGCAGACCGCCAAGCCTTGCCGCTGACGGTCGCGGTCTTTCAAGCCTGCCAGATGATTGGGATGCCAGAGTGTGACGTCAGCTTGACCGAAGCAGTCACTTATTTGGCGCTCGCGCCGAAATCCAATGCGCTGTATGCAGCGAAATCAGCCGCACAAGCTGACATCAAGGCGACGGGGAATTTGCCAGTGCCATTACAGATTCGTAATGCACCCACAAAATTAATGAAAGATTTAGGTTATGGTTCCGATTATCAATATGCACATGACACAGCCGATAAATTAACGACCATGACCACGATGCCAGCCGAGTTGAGTACGCATCATTATTACGAGCCAACCAGCCAAGGACAAGAGAAAGCCTGGCAACAACGGCTGGCTGCAATTCGTCAGTGGCACCAGCAACACCAGCCGAATGACCAGCCAGATAACGAGACTTAAAAATTGCAATTTAATGAGAATTCGCTAAAATTAGATTTGAGTGAGGACTAGAGACTGGTTGGGGTGTAGGAAATTCAGCGTTTTCATGTTAAAATAACATGTTGTACTAGCTTAACGCAGGTTAGTGGTGATGAATCACTGATTCGTACGGTTTTTAGATAAAGTTGAATATTAGGAGTGGCTAAAAGTAAATGAGTCGAATATTAATTATTGAGGATGAAAAAAACCTCGCACGCTTCGTTGAATTAGAATTAAAACACGAAGGCTATGATATTCAAGTTGAATATAACGGCCGTAAGGGGTTAGACGCAGCGTTAGCTGAAGATTTTGATGCCATCCTATTAGACCTAATGTTACCAGAACTTAATGGACTTGAAGTTTGTCGGCGGGTGCGTGAAGTCAAGAATACACCAATCATTATGATGACGGCTCGCGATTCTGTAATCGACCGGGTCTCTGGACTTGATCACGGTGCTGACGACTACATCGTTAAACCTTTTGCCATCGAAGAATTATTGGCACGGCTACGGGCCTTACTTCGGCGGATTGATTTGGAAAGCGAACAACAAAGTACCAAGCAAACGACGGTCACTTACAAGGACTTGACGATTGAAAAGGAAAATCTAGTCGTTAAGCGTGGTGACGAGGTCATCAATTTAACCAAACGTGAATATGAACTGTTACTGACTTTAATGGAAAATATTAACGTGGTCTTAGCACGAGATGTCTTGTTGAACAAGGTCTGGGGCTATGAATCTGAAGTTGAAACCAACGTCGTGGATGTTTATATTCGTTATCTACGTAACAAGATTGACCGACCAGGTGAAAAGAGTTACATCCAAACTGTTCGTGGGACTGGATACGTGATTCGTTCTTAATGGCTGAGACTGATTCCAAACAAGTGACGCCTAAACCACGGCGCCGTTGGTCATTAAAATGGAAATGGGCGCTCGGGACCGCAATTGGGTCTGCGCTCATTTTTATTTGTTTTTCTTTATTGGTCTATAAGAGTTTCACGAACCTCTTATTGCGCCAAGAGCAACGGAACGTGGCTAGTGCCGTCACGACAGTCCAGCAATCATTACGAACCGAAAGCTCCGGATTGACGATTAAATCCGTCGCGGCCAAATTGCAGCCGGAAGCCAGTGTTGAGCCAGCCAATAGTATGAGTGAACGTAAACACGGCGTCCTTCAAAGCAAGATTTTTACCGATTCTGACCTGACTGCCTTATCGCGGACGAATTTAGCCGTAACCGTTTATGACCCAAATGGCAACACGCTCTATTTGTCACGCAAGGATGCTCATGAATTTTCGAAAAACAAGTCACGCCAAGTTCGACTAGTCGGGCACGGGAGCAACGCTGAATTAGTCGGTCGGGCACCAATTTATGCCGCCAGCAATCATAAGTTGATTGGTTACACCCAGGTGACGGATAACTTATCCGAATACCATGCGACAACGCAAAACTTGATTTGGATCTTCATCGTGATGACGATGATTACGATTTTTGGCGCAACCTTGTTAGGGTACTTCTTGGCGGCCTTCCTGTTGCGACCGATGCGTAAAATCAAGCAGACCATTAATGCCGTCAATGACGACCCCCAGACTGATTCACGGGTGCCAGACCTCAAGCGCAACGATGAGTTATCTGATTTGGCGGTCGTCTTTAATGACATGCTGGACCAAATGCAACGCTACATTACGCAGCAACAGCAGTTCGTCGAGGACGTTTCCCATGAGCTGCGGACACCAGTTGCCATTATTCAGGGACACATGGAACTGCTGAATCGCTGGGGTAAGGATGATCCACAAGTCTTATCCGAATCATTAGCGGCCAGTTTATCCGAGACCAAACGGATGCAGAGTTTGGTTCAAGAAATGTTAGACTTGTCACGTGCTGAACAGTTGGAAATCAACTTCAGTCATGAGACTTCAGACGTCCAAAAATTGGTCACACAAGCGTTTAACGACTTCAAGATGATTCATCCAGACTTTAGTTTTACGTTTGATGATGATGTCAAAAAGCCGGTTTACGCGCAGATTTATCGGAATCATCTCGAACAAGTCTTGATTATTTTGCTCGACAACGCCGTCAAGTATTCGACGCGTCGTAAGGAAATTCACTTGTCGTTATCGACCGACTACCGGTACGTGGAAGTCGCCGTTCAAGATTTCGGTGAAGGGATTTCTAAGGATAATTTGGACCGCGTCTTCAACCGCTTCTATCGGGTCGATAAGGCGCGTAGTCGCGATAAGGGCGGTAATGGCCTGGGCTTGTCCATCGCCCAACGCTTAATCGAAGGCTACCATGGCCATATCAGTGTGGAGTCGGTGGTTGGCCAAGGGTCGATTTTCCGGTTCCAATTACCGATTTTGCGCGATGCCAAATTGTTGGAAAAAGCTGAAGCTGAGACCAATGATGTGGAGAAAATTGCAAAGTCGGAACTTCCAGCCGGGATCAAACCCGCAACTCGTGATGAAGACGAACCACCGTTGGATGATCACGAACACGAAAAGTAATTGCAAATTTAATCAGCTCTGATCACACACTTGTGAGCGGCAATCCGCCGACTCACAGGTGTGTTTTTTTGCACGATTGAGTGCGACTAACATGATAATGAAGCGTAGCAGGGACTAGATATAACAAGTGACCTAATTAATTTATAAAAAAATTAATAAATAGATTTATCTTGTGCTAAAATAACATTAGCATAATTATTCATGCAGTAAACAAAAAAGGGAGTGGTCAAGATGCATTGGGCAATCAAAGCAGGAATTGGGGTATTGGTTAGTGCCGGCAGTTTTACGGCCATCGTGAGTCAACCGACCCACGCCTCGGCGGCAACCTACCGTCGAACAGCAGCGACTAAGGTGGCTAGTAAACCGTATTATACAACGAGTAATACGGGCAAAACTTATACGTTTAGCGGGTCGCTGAAGAAGACGAAGATGCACGCTAATCATGCGCTAAAGTCTTATCATAATTCGACATGGACGCGCACTAAACAGGCGTATGTTTATAAGGGCAACCGTAAAGTTCGTTATTATTATGTCAAAAGCGCTAAGAATGGCGCGACGGGCTGGGTTGCCAGCAGTTACCTGAAAGCTGGAAAAGATTATCAGGCCAAGACTGCTAAAAAAACGACTGCGAGCGCATACGATAAAGTCGCTAGTCATACGGGTAAAATTTATCAAATCAGTGGAACTAATAATTATGTGAAACTTAAGGCGAAGACGTCACTGAATGCTAATCTGGTGTACACGCGGACGAAAACACGGGTGATTTACAAGCGCGGCCGGGCGTATACGTATAATTACGTGACTGCGGGTTCGACGCATGGCTGGGCCGTAAGTGGCGATATTGTCAGTGAAAGTAGCATTGGTAAGACTAAGGTGACATCCAAGGCCAATGGGCTGACCAGTTACGCCACGAGTGGCAACGTCCTCTCGCCGTATCGGTCCCAAGATTTTTCAACCGTCAACAGCAGCGGATACACGATGGGTAAAATCACTTACACCTATGATTCAGATTACAGTACGACGAATTCTTTTCAGACGGCTGTACATACGTTACCTTTGACCAAGTCGACAAACGATGCTTATAGCAAGTATCATTTTCAGACGGCAGTCTACCTGCCAATCGATTATCCGGGCTTTAGTCGTAAATCGATCCTCGGTAATCCACAAAGTGCCGCGTTTTCTAAGGACGATCACTACTTATATGTGATGTACAACGATAACCAGCAGGCGAGTGATGAAAATCAGACTGGTTGGGTGATTCGGTATGATTGGACCAAATTAAACCAGCTATTGAATGCTAGTGGGAGTAGTTTATCAATGATTCGGCGCGCAACGAATCGTTACTATCGAGGCACAACGACTGCCTTGGACCGGCAAGTCCTCGCTTGTATGAAAGTCGGTCCGCAGTTCAAAGCTGGCCACGTGCAGTCATTGGCGTTGAATCCGAAAACGAATCAATTGTGGTTTATCAAGGCCTATAAGAATAGTACGACCGCGACCGTTCAACGATTGAGTATGTCTACTTTGAAGCCGAATGCGAGTGTCAATTTTACCTTGAAGTCAACGGTTCACATGGGCAGCGTTCTCAGCTTTGATAACAGCGGGAATGCCTATTTCTGGACCCAGACCAAGTCCGCTTGGCCGACCGCACCGGTGAATTCAGTCAAGTTTTACAAGGGGACGCTTGGGGTCAACCGCGTCCACTTTAGCTTAGTCAAACAAGGTTTGAGTCAGGCCCCCGGGCAGGTCTTGCAATCAATGAGCTACAATTCGAATAACGGTCGCTTATACTTAGTTTCTGACGAGAGTATCTTTTCGGTACCAGCTAACAAACTGGGTAAGTTGAGCACCGCAGATGTCAGTCGCAGCAGCTTCTCTGGCAAACGCGAATTTGAAGGGCTCGTTTGGCAACATACCAGTAACACTGGTTATTTGTTAACCAACAAGGGACCGGAATTGATGAAGGTCGTTGCTAACTAGAATATAAAATAAATCACGTGAAGGTCACAATTTTAAATCGTGTTAATCAAACTTTGAAGAACGACACCGCTAATGAATGCAAGTATCACGCTTGTCTGCATTGGCAGTGTCGTTTTGTTGTGGGGGCGCTTATTTTCGCGTAGCACGTCGTAATTGGAACGTTTGATGTAACACGCGTCCCGAATAACTAGTGCACATGTTGATTTTCGCTATGGCCAACTCATAACGGCAGTAACAACAAGCACAATGCCCGTCGATGGTTATGGCTAGCACGTGTAATCGTGCTGATTTGTGACATTTTACACTTGAAACGGTTTTCACAAGTCTACTTCTTTGATATAGTGGAAGAGGAGGCATTGTGAGTCAGGTTACGATAAAAGCTGATTGTGCGTCGTTCGGTATTTAGCGGATGTGAATCCGACTTATGATTCGGTCGCAATCAAATACGGACCTCATTGGGGACAATGGGTTGGTGAGTGCAGGCGAGTGGTTCTCAGCAGACGGTTTGATCTTTTGAATCGGAGTTGTCACAATTGTTTTTATCGACTTTAACCATCCACAGTGCAACGCGCAAGCGTCTTTAATTTTATCAGGGGGGTCGAGATTGTTGACCAATGAAACGGCTTATCGGCCGATGACTTTCAAAATCTTTTTGGAGTTTATCCGGCTGAATGCCAAAGCGGCAAGCGTGGTGCCGTATTTTATCGGGGTGCTATTTTCAATTTATTATTTTCACGCGTTCAATTGGATTAATTCGTTAATTTATCTAATTGCACAAGTTGCGATTGCGTTGTTTGTAACGGGATTCAACAACGTGCAAGATTATTATCTAGCTAAGGATTTGCATTATCGCGATACTTATAACATCGTGGGGCGTGAACATTTGTCACCGCGCCGTTCTTTGCGGTTAATGCTGGTGATGCTAGCGACAGCTATTATTTTGGGCCTAGTGCTGGTCTTCTTGACAAACTGGTTATTGTTATTCATGGGTGCCGCGGCGATTGGCGTCGCGATCTTTTACACTTACGGACCAGTCCCATTTTCCCGCTTTCCACTCGGTGAATTGTTGTCAGGCTGCGTTGAAGGCTTTGGCGTCTTCTTCTTGAGCGTCTATATGAACGTTGCGACACCCGTTTTAGCAGGGTTGACCTTTGACTGGCCACAGTTTGCGATTGTCGGTAACCTGCAAAATATCCTCGTCATGATTTTAGTGGGCTTACCTGGCATTTTCTTAGTTGCCAATATCATGCTCGCGGATAACATTTCCGATTTAAAGCAAGATATTCGCAACGAACGTTACACGGTCCCGTATTATATCGGGCATCGCTGGTCACTGAAGGTCTATGATACTTTGGCATTACTGGGCTACATCCCGGTACTGATTAGCGTCGCCTTACAAATTTTACCCATCACGCAATTATTAGTGTTGCTTGTGTTGCCTAAAATTTTGAAGAATATTCGGGCCTTCAATGCAGTTCAAGTCAAGGAGACCACGTTCAACACGGCGCCACAAAATTTGATGCTGTTTCAAGGTATGCAACTACTAGGCTTGATTTTAGGCATCTTATTTTAGCGTTTTAGATGAGTCACTGATGCATCTTCAGACGTTCTACCATTCTTAATTGATAGAACTATCAAAAGCACCACTAACTTCAATTGCTCAAAACAATCGTCAAAAAGGACCTGTATCCGGTCACCACTTCAATAGGTGACTGGATACAGGTCCTTTGTTTATGGAGAGAATTGTGACCCAATAATAATTGCTCGACACTATTTACTGATCAGACGAACCGTACTGCGACCGTCCCCGAGCTTTTTGATCAGCACTTGTTGACCAATCGTGCGTTTCATCGATTCAATGTGGCTGATAACGCCGACCATCCGATTTTCGCCAATGGTTTCGAGCGCTTGCATGGCCTTTTCAAGGGTTTCATCATCTAACGAGCCGAAGCCTTCGTCGACAAAGAGAGCGTCGATTTGGACTCCGTTGGCTGAGGACTGAACGACTTCACTTAGCGACAATGCGATTGACAGCGCCGCAATGAAGGTTTCACCGCCGGATAAGGTTTTAGAGGAGCGCGAGTTTCCCGTTTTGTTATCGTAGACGTTAATGTCTAAACCATGATCGGTACGTTTGTCACTGGCTTCATCCGCTAACTCGAACGTATAGCGGTTGTTCGACAGCAAGTTAATGAAGTGCTCATTGGCATAGTTGAGCACTCGCTGGAGGTAATGCTGAACGACATAGGTCTCCAGCTTGAGCTTGGATTCATTGCCGTCTTTACCGGTGATGATGTTATATAAGCCGGTAATTTCGGCGAACCGCTTGGCAAAGCTACCTTGTTGCTGCATGATTTTCTGGACACGTTGCAAACAGGAATCGCCATCTGTGAACGCTTGTTTAGCGACCGTTTGTTGTTGAATGGCTTGGTCACGCAGTTGCCGCTGTGCTTCCAGCTGGGCTTGAAGTGCCGGTAAATCGGGCTGTTCAACGTTAGCGAGTGCGGCTTGTAATTCTTTAATCTCGCGGGTCAAACGTGATTTAGTTTCGTCATATTTAGCAACCGTGACCTGCAATTTGCTGAGTTGTCCAGCTGACAATTCCGTTAACCAAGCGTTTAAAACGGCGGTGTCATGGGTGGGCGCGTCATCGGTGTTTAGCGCAGTCGTTAACGTCTGATTGAGTTCGACCGTTGCTTGTTGATTTGCGTCTAAGCGTTCTGCCAAATCAGTTTGTTGCATCCGATCTTTTGATAATGCGACTTCACTGGCTTGAACCGCGTCCTTGGCCGTATCAACTTCTTTTTGATAATCCGCAACAGCTTTTTCAAGTTGTTGCTTTTCATGACGTAGCGTTTGGCTGGTCTCATCAGCCTTAAGTTGCGTTTCTGTTCGGGCGTGCTGCAGGTCAGTCGTTTTGGCGTCAATCTGCGTCTGCTTTTGCGTGACCGCAAGTTTGGTGGCCGTGACTTGGTCTTGAAGCGCTTGCCGGTTTGTCTTAAGTTTATCAATCGCGATACTAAGTTCTTGAGCGGCCGTCAATTTTTGACTGATTTCGCTTAGCTGTGTGTCAAAATTGGCTGTAATTGTCTTTAAATTGTAGGTAGTAATTGATTCTAGTCCAGCACTTACCACCAATCGTTGATAGCTGGTTTTGATCTCATTGGCAGCCACTTCAACTTGAGCCGCGGCTTCTTCAGCGCTTTTTTGCGCAGCTTCAACTTGTTGTTGTGCCGACTTGACCGCTTGCTGGGTACTGGCAACGGCGTTTTGGGCATCATCCACGGCAGTCATCGATTGTCGCAATTCAGTTTCGCTCGCGCTGATGGTTGCGACCATGTGCGAGTGGTCGGTTGAACCACAGACGGCACAGGGCTCACCGTCGACCAGTTCTTGTTGCAACTGGGCAATCATGAGTTCTTGGCGACGGCCCCGTTGTTGGGCAAACGAACGTTGAGCTGCTTCGAATTTTTGTTGTGCGTCGGTGAGTGCAGTTTTGTGCTTCGTCAGCAGATCATTTGCGTCGGCGGCCGTTTTTTTGGCTTGATGCCACTGATGGTCAAGCGGCGTTAGCGTTTCAATAAACGCGGACCGTTGCTGGCTTAAATGATCCTTGGTTGCCCGCAATTGTTCGACTTCTGGCAGCTCGGTTTGCTTTGCTTTAATTTGCTCATCTAAATCAGTAAGCTGCTGTTGTTGTTGCTGCTTTGTTTGCTGGAGCTTAGCAAATTCCGGGGTCAACGTTGCTAGTTGGGTCGTCAAGCTTTCAATCCGGTTTGCTTGTGGAATCAACGTCGTCAGTTGGGTGATGCGTTGTTGCTGTTTCTGGTTGTCTTCACCTTGTGCCGCCAACTGTTTAAGGGCGGCCTGAGCAGCTTTAGCCTTAGCCTCAGTCCGTTTGACGTTAGTCGCGATCCGGACTTGGGTTTCTGACAACTGTTTGTGTTCTTGCTGGCGCCGAAGTAGGTCTTGAGCAGTCGACTGCAAGCCCTCGGCCCAAGTCAGGGCTTGGATGTGCTGCCGCATCGCCGTCATTTCGGTTGCTGGTTGTTGGACCTGAGTCTGGTACTCTGTTTGGGCATCCGCTAACCGTTTGAATTGCTGCTGACGGTCACGGCCGGCCTGGTTGACAGCTTCTGCCTGCTTAACGGTCTTATCAAGTGCTTCAGTGGCCTGTTGCGCTTGTTCAAGGCGCGTTTGACGAGTGGCAACGAACTGGGTCAACAGGGACACTTTTTGATCATCCGGCGTGGCCTTGAGTTGCGCTTGTTCATCGTCAGTCCAAGTGGTCGATGATAGAGCGACCCGTAAATCCGTGATAAACTGTTCGCCAGTTTTGCGAGCGGCGAGGTATTCGGTTTTAAGGGCCGCACTAAAGTCACTGTAAAGCTGGGTTCCAAAAATCTTCTTCAGAATTTTTTCCTTATCGTCGGTCTTAGATTTCAAGAATTCTGAAAAATCGTTTTGTGGTAATAGAATGATTTTTTTGAATTGGTCGGCAGTCAAGTTTAGAATTTGACCGATTTCCGGACCAACGTCGGCTGGTTTCGTCGCAATTGAATTGATTTCTACGCCACCAACGCGGTCAACTACTGCCAGTTTGGCAGTCGCAGCCCGCTGGGTCATTCCGGAGCCACGTTTTTTAGCTAGTGACTGCTCCGGCGTCCGGCTGATTTTGTAAAGCTGATTGCCTTGTTCAAAGTAGAAGATGACCTTAGTCGGCTGGTCAGCCGGGGCAAACTGACTGCGCATGTCTTTAGCGGCGCGGCCATCGGTGCCATCGTTAGTTGTCGTCCCGAACAGCGCGAAGGTCATGGCGTCAAAAATCGTTGATTTACCAGCGCCAGTATCGCCGCTGATCAAAAAGATCGGAGTGCTTTCAAGTTTACTAAAATCGATAATGGAGTGTTCGTGGGGGCCAAAATAGGTCATGTCTAAGTAGACGGGTTTCACGGCTAATCCTCTTTTCTTAAATTGACAAAAATTTGATCGACAAGCTGCTGTTGCGTTTTTGAAAGCGGCTGACCAGTAATATCATTGAAAAACTGGCCGACAATCGCATCCGGCGATAACGTGTCGAGCGCTTGCGCATGGCTCGTCATTGTGGCTTGATGGTGCGTTTCGTAATCAAGTTCGACGATCGTCCCATAAATTTGTTCTAGCTGAGCCCGGACGTTGAGATGTTTGCTACGATCGAAGTCCTGGACCGTAATCGCGAACCACGCCTGTTTTAAAGGCTGCTGTTGATAGAATTCCGGGTCGAGTAGGGTGTCCCACGGTGCTTTTAGACTCACCAAATCCGTTTTAGGCTGAATGGGCTTAAACTCGTGGGTGATATCGTCTGGGGTGATACTGACAATTTCGACACCTTTTCCATGAAATTTAGGATTAGCTTCCTTGACGTTAAACTTCACGGGGCTCCCTGAGTAACGAATGCGGTCGGGATCTGGCGAGGCCAGCCGAGTGTGAATGTGCCCGAGCATGACATAGTCAAAATCACTGAATAAATCGGTCGTTAAAGTTGCCAAACCACCGACCTTGGACGTCGTTTCACTTGTCAGTTCCAAGTCGTCGTCGGCTTTGGGTGTGACCGTGAAATGTGTGATCAGCAGGTGGCGTTTCGTTGGGTCAAATTGGGCAGTCAAGTCTGCGAGTACCAACTGCATGGCGTCATTGATCGTATGAATCGCTTTGACTTGTTTTTCGGGTAAGCCTTGTTGTTGATAGTAGACCCGCGCATCGATGGGGTCGAAAAATGGCAACATGAAAATCTGGGCCTCAGGGGTTTCAATCGGTGTAAAGGCCTCAGCGAGTAACGTGTTGAGGTGGAAGTTGGTGTACGCCAGCCATTCACGACCGTAATTGAGACGTTTAGCGCCGTCGTGATTCCCAGCAATCGCGTAAATCGGTAGGTGATGTTCGATATTGATCGCTTGCAACATGTGGTCAAGCGACGTGACCGCATCGGTGCTCGGAACCGCCCGGTCATAAATATCGCCGGCGATGACGATTCCGTCCACCTTTTCAGCGAGTGCAATCGCCAAGATTTGTTTGAATGCGGCCTCCTGTTCGTCCAGCAACGAGTAGCCGTTAAGTGTGCGACCGATATGCCAATCAGCCGTATGTAGTAACTTCATGTGAGGTCCTCCCTTAAATGATTGAATCATTGAGTTCTATTATCGCATATTTTGGTAAAAATACGTGGGTCGGGGACGCGGTAGAACGGTCAAAACTGATTAACGTAAAAGCGGCCGCATCATATGTGGTAGCTCAGTTGTCATCAATTATGATCAAAACGTGTCCATTAGTTGGCCTACTGTTCATTCGCTAGTGCGTGCTATACTCTAGGTCCTCTAGTCAGAAACTCACATGAATGGCAGATGAACGAGTACATTTTAAAAGTAAAATGGCTCATTGGATATTAAGAGACTGAATCCTGAAGCAAGCTTTTAATTATCGAGTATGATAAAAATTCTGACGTTTAAATACAGAGAAATGGTCTTGGAAGTTTCATAGATGGTCACCCTTGAACTTGAACGATAAAATTGCCACTTTGCTAATTCCAGGCTTTGCTATCTTGATATACTCAAGAAAATTCTGACAAGCTCAGTGACGCTGATGGTCCGCAAAATTAAAACACGAGTAAGGCAGCTTGGAGATTAGTGAAAATAAGTCTGCCAGTTGGATGCCAACATGACTGATAGTAAGGACCAACGACTAGCTCATCAAAAGTAGGGCTACGAATACACGGGATGTTCCGTCAAATAGGGTCGTTGCAAGAACGCCAGCCAAAAGAATTTATAGGCCGGTTTGATCATGGACCATACTAAAAAGTTATGACAAT